>CAZVWX010000038.1:0-9385 GCA_964631105.1 uncultured Prevotella sp.
GTGAACGCCCTTTCAGGGCGTGCGGGCCGGCACAAGGCGCGGCCCCTGCCGTGGATACGTGCCGCGCAAAGGTGGACACGTGCCGCGCAAAGATGGACAAATGCAAACGCCCGCCCGCAGGGGTGGAAGGCCGTGGACACGTGCCGCGCAAAGGTGGACAAATGCAAACGCCCGCCCGCAGGGGTGGAAGGCCGTGGACACGTGCCGCGCAAGGATGGACAAATGCAAACGCCCGCAGGGATGGAAGACTGTGGCGGCGTGCGCCGGAACTACCGCCCCCTGGCCTCACTGGTCGGGATTCTCCACAAAGCCGCGGAACTTCGGGTCGAGGTCGCTCATGATGGCCTCGTAGCTGAGCTGCCGCTGCCGCTGGATGTTTTCCGGGCCGTGGCCGGCGGGCTCGATGGGCTCGTGGATGGTGAGCCGCAGCGGGTGCCAGAACACCCAGTAGATGTCCTTCATGCGGGGCTTCACCTCGAAGCTGCCGTTGATGGTGAGCGGGCAGACGGGCAGCTGCAGCTCGTCGGCCAGCATGAAGGCCCCGCGGCGGAACACGCCCATGTGGCCGGTGAACGTGCGGGCGCCCTCGGGGAACACCACGAGCGACATGCCCTCGCGCAGCACCTCGCGCGCCTGCTCGTAGGTCTTCCTGATCTTCGACGGGCCGCTCTTGTCCACCATGATGAACCGGGCCATGCGGCAGGCCTGGCCCACAAAGGGAATCCTGCCCAGCTCCTTCTTCATCATCCACTTGAAGTTGCGGTTGAGGAAGCCGTAGATCAGGAAGATGTCGAACGCTCCCTGGTGGTTGGCCACGAACACATACGACTGGCCGGGGCGCAGGTGGCCGCGCCCCTCCACGGTGACGGGCAGCAGGAGGAGCCTCACCGTGAGCCACGACCAGAAGTGTCCGGGATAGTAGCTCCAGAAATGGGCGTTGCCCACCATGATGCCGACGATGGTGGCCAGGCTGATGACGATGGTGAGCACCAGGAAGACGGGCAGGAAGACGAGCAGCTGGTAGGCCCGGTAGAGGAAGGTGAGGGCAGGCGAGGGATGTTTCATGGCGATGCTATGGTTTTAGGGTTGTTGTCGGTTGGTGGCCGCGGTGCGCTTCTTGTGGAGCGTGATGACGGCTATCTCGGGCGTGGCGCCCAGGCGGAACGGCACCACGCCGCCCCATCCGCTGGTGACATAGAGGTAGCGGCCGTCGTGCCCGGCCAGTCCGTAGTCGACGGGATAGGCGAACATGGTGGGCCGGAAGCCCAGCACGCTGATTTGCCCAGCGTGGGTGTGGCCGCACAGGGTGACGTCGGGCAGGGCGTGCCCCTGGCCCGGCTCCACCATCTGGAACCACTTCGAGGGGTTGTGCTCCAGCAGGATGACGAAGTCGCGGGCGGTGACGCCCCGGAGCGCCTTGCCGATGTCGTCGTAGTCGTCGACGCCCGGCTTGCCGTCGTTCTCCATGCCCGCCACCACGATGGAGTCGGCGCCGCGGCGGATGGCGACGTGGTCGTTGCGCAGCAGCCGCCAGCCGAAGCTGGCCTCCAGGCTGCGGAGCTCGCGCTCGTTGGCCACCTTCACGCCGGGCGGTGCGGCGATGTAGCCGCTGTAGTCGTGGTTGCCCAGCACGCTCAGCACGCCGTCGCGGGCGCGGAGCGACGACAGCAGGCGGCGGAAGGGGTAGAGCTCCTGGGGCTGTATGTTCTCCAGGTCGCCGGTGAAGCACACCAGGTCGGCGTGCTGGGCGTTGACCGAATCGACGTCGCGCTGGAGCAGGCGGCGGTGGTCCTTGAACATGCCCACGTGGGCGTCGCTGAAGTGGACGATGCGGTAGCCGTCGAAGGCCTCGGGCAGGCGGTCGAAGTAGAGGTCGACGTGCCTCACCTCCAGTTTGCGGAAGCCGATGGTGAGGCCGTAGAAGAACGTGCCCACGCCCACCAGGGCCACCAGCGGGCCTATGGCGTTGCCCCAGTTGCGGTGGGTGTGGCGCAGGCGGCACCACGCCAGGCCCAGGCAGGAGCACAGGGCGATGATGGCCTTGGGGGCGACGAAGATGCCGCAGAGGTACATGTAGAGCTCTATCCAGAACGCGTCGCCCGGCACGAAGTCGCGCATGGAGGCCAGGATGACCGTGTAGGCCGTCATGGCCAGGGCGGGCGCCCACCACAGCAGGCGCTTCCACCACGACAGGCGCGGGCGGCGGTGGCGCAGGTAGTGGCTGTCGAAGTAGATGTCGGGCAGCAGGATGGCCAGCAGGATGGGGATGAATATTCTCGCAATCATTTCACGATAAACTTTCTGATCAGTTCCACGGGCAGGCCCCGCCGGCGGGCGTAGTCGCGAATCTGGTCCTCGCCGATTTTGCCCAAGGCGAAGTAGCGGCTGCGGGGATGGGCCAGCATTAGTCCGCTCACGCTGGCGTGGGGCGTCATCATGCCGCTCGGGGTGAGGCGCACGCCGATTTCTGCGAAGCCGAGCAGGCGGTCGAGGATGAAGTTGACGCTCGTGTCGGGCAGCGACGGATAGCCCACGGCGGGCCTGATGCCCTGGTACTCCTCGTTGTGGGTCTGCTCCATGGTGAGCCGCTCGTGGGGCGCGTAGCCCCAGTAGTGGCGGCGCACCTCCTCGTGCATGCGCTCGGCGGCGGCCTCGGCCAGGCGGTCGCAGAGCACCTGCGAGAGCATGCGCTCGTAGGCGTCGTCCTTGTAGCGGGCGGCGATGGCGGCGTCGACGGAGGTGCAGAAGGCCCCCACCGTGTCCGGCACGCCCTGCGAGAGCGGGCGGACGAAGTCGGCCAGGCAGAGGCAGGGCTCGCCCGGACGGCTCTGCTGCTGGCGGAGCATGGGCAGCCGCGTGCCGCCGATGATGAGGTCGTCGCCGTCGCTGTTGGCGGGGAAGAGGCCGAACAGGGCCCGCGCGTGATACGCCCCCTGCCACGACCGGAGCATGGCCAGGGCCTCGCGGCGCATCAGGTCCTTCTCTGACTGCGGCTTGCCGTTGAGCCCCCAGGCGTGGTAGAAGTAAATCCAGTTGATGTAGGGCTCCAGGGTGGCCATGTCGTAGACGAGCACCTGCTTCATGCGCCGCCCTCCCCTCCGCGGAAGGTGACGGCCTGGCCGCGGCTTCCGGCTAGGAAGCGCCCGCGGTCGACGACGAGGCGGCCGTTGCAAAGGGTCTGCTCGACGCGCCACTGCAGCGTGTCGCCCTCAAGCGGGCTCCATCCGCACTTGCTCTGGATGATGTCCGCCGTCACCGTCCAGGGAGCGTGTGGGCGCACGACGGCGATGTCGGCCTTGTAGCCCGGGCGCAGGAATCCGCGGCGGTCGACGGCGAAGAGCCGGGCGGGGTTGTGGCACATCAGCTCGACGACGCGCCCGATGGTGAGCACGCCCTCGTCGACCAGTGCGAGCATGGCGGGCAGGGAGAACTGCACCATGGGCATGCCCGAGGCCGCGCGTGCCGCCCCGCCCTGCTTGGCCTGCGGCTCGTGGGGCGCGTGGTCGGTGGCCACGCAATGGATGGTGCCGTCGGCCAGGGCCCGCCGCAGCGCGTCGCGGTCGGCCCGGGTCTTCACGGCGGGGTTGCACTTGATGCGCGATCCCAACCGGGCGTAGTCGGCGTCGGTGAAGAGGAGGTGGGCCAGCACGGCCTCGCCCGTGACTTGCGGGCGGGGGCCGCCGTCGAGCAGCGGCAGCTCGCGGGCCGTGGAGATGTGGGCTATGTGCAGGCGCGTGCCCCAGCGGCGGGCCAGGGCCACGGCCTTGCTGCTGCTGCGGAGGCAGGCCTCGGCGCTGCGGATGAGGGGGTGGAGGGCCACGGCGGGGTCGTCGCCGTAGCGGGTGCGGGCGCGGGCCATGTTGTCGCCGATGAGGCGGCTGTCCTCGCAATGCGCCATGAGGGGCAGGCCGAGGCTGGCGGCGGTGCGGAACACGTCGTCGAGGGCCGCGTCGCCGTCGACGAGCATGTTGCCCGTGCTGGCCCCCATGAAGAGCTTGACGCCGGGAATGCGGTGTGGGTCGAGCTGGGCGAAGAGGCGGGCATTGCCGCTCGTGGCCCCGAAGAAGAACGCGTAGTTCACATGGCTCTCGCGCCGGGCCCGCTCCTGCTTGTCGGCCAGGGCCTGGAGGGTGGTGGTCTGCGGCCGCGTGTTGGGCATGTCGAAGAAGGTGGTGACGCCGCCGAAGGCCGCCGCGCGGCTCTCGCTCCCGATGTCGGCCTTCTGCTCCATGCCGGGCTCGCGGAAGTGGACGTGCTCGTCGATGACGCCGGGCAGTACGAAGCAGCCCGTGGCGTCGACGACCGTATCGTCGCTGCCACGGGCAGACGCGCGCTCCTCGATGGCGGAGATGCTTTCGCCCTCTATCACGAGGTCGGCGCGGAAGGAGCGCCCCTCGTTGACCAGCGTGCCGCCTTTGATGATTGTCCGCGCCATGGGTGCCTCCCCCCCCTACTGATGGTTCTCGTTCGAGGGCGCGGCGGGCTTGGCCAGCTCGTTGGGCGTCGGGGCCTGGGAGCCGGGAGGCGTCGCGCCGCCGCCGGGGGCCTGCATCTGGGGAGCCGGGGCCACGGGGTCCTTCATCCCGTTCATGATCTGCTCGTTCTCCTGGGCCTTCTCGTAGTAGTCCTTCACGTAGGGGTCGTTCTTGAACTTGTCGGTGGCCTTGCTCATGATGTCCTCAATCCAGGGCGAGAGCAAGGGGTAGTCGTTGCCTGCGGTGATGAGGAAGAACACCCCCGGGCCGAGCACGTTGTCGAAGTTCTCGGTCACGAAGCCCGTGATGAGCTTGTCCTCCTGCTCGCTGATGCTGGCGGCCTCGGCGTTGAGCTTGCTGTTGACCACGTCCATGTCCTGGCCGTTCATGATGCCCTGGTCGTGGCGGTGTATGAGCTCGAGCTTCTGCCCCTCCAGCTGGTTGTACTTCGAGATGAAGGAGAAGAGCTTGTCGTTGAGCGGTGTGCCGCTGACGAGCATCTGCGCATTGTCGATTTTCACGTTGATGTCGCCGCTCTCGACCACCAGCGGCAGGGGCATGTTGTCCCGCCCGAGGTCGATGAGGCCCATGCGCACCGAGTCCACCGTTCCCGAGAAGGAGAACTTGCCGTGCACGATGTCGCACGAGTCCAGGCTCTTGAACTCATTGTTCGCGAGCACCTTCAGTGAGAGCTTCTGGCCGTCGAGCGTGGAGACGTTGCTCGTTCCGGAGATGATATAGGAGTCGGCGCACGAGGCAAAGGCCAGAGCCGTCAGCAATGCGTGTATAATTTTCGTCATAAGCAGTTTTTTCATGTTCGCCCAAAAGGTCGTTCTTCGTCTTACAAAGGTACGGCCAAATCGCGAAGTGGTGAAAAAAATTTATGCTATTTAATTGAATTGGCCGTTCTTTTAGGTTTTTTTGGCATTATTCTCTTTTTTCAGTTCGTGGCCGATGCGGTGCTGGGTGTACATTTCGAGCACGGCGCCGATGAGGAGCAGCACCACCCACTTGCGCGAGACGAGGGTGAGGTAGTCGGCGCGCTGGCTGAAAAAGTCGGCCAGGAACTGGTAGTTGTCCTCCACCATGGAGAGTCCGGCCACGACAAAGCAGAGGTCGGCGAAGGTCATGATGCGCTTCAGGCGCCTGACGACGAAGCTTGTGCCCTGGTAGGTTTGCATCATCTGCACGCAGGCGAAGAGGAGCGTTCCGGCGAGGAACAGCCAGCACACCACCCGCATGAACGGCTGGAAGCCGGGCAGGGGCGAGAGCAGTGCGGCGCATCCGGCTCCCGCCACCATGAGCAGGCCGCCGATGAAGAAGAGGATGGTCTGGGTCTTACTGAGCTGTTTCATTTTCGGGGGAAGGTTCTGTTGGGGTGTCGTCGTCGCTGAGCACGAAGATGTCCTCGTCGTCGGCCTTCATGAAGTAGTGCTCGCGGGCAATCTTCTCGATGGCGTGCGGGTCGCGCCGGAGGCGCTCCAGCGCCTTGGCGTCGGCGGCGTGCTGGGCGTTGTACTTGTCGATTTCCTCCTGCAGCGCACTGATTTGCAGGGAGTACTCTATGCGCCGGCGGAAGCTGTTGTCGTCGAGCACTCCCACGACGAGCAGCCCCACCACGATGACGATGAGATACTTGTAATGGGCCATGAAGCCCCAAATCATACTTAAACGACGTGCCACGATAGTTTCTTATTTGGTTGCAAAGGTAATAAAAAAAGTAGGAAGGCAAACGCCGCCGGGCGTTTTTTTACGCATTTTCGTTTCTCTTTCCTGTCTTTTTTACTACCTTTGCACTATTACTTCAAGACACGACATGGGAGAATACATTGTTTCGGCCAGGAAATACCGCCCGATGAGCTTCGACTCGGTGGTGGGGCAGACCGCCCTCACCACGACGCTGAAGAACTCGGTGAAGAGCGGAAAGCTGGCACACGCCTACCTCTTCTGCGGGCCAAGGGGCGTGGGCAAGACCACGTGCGCCCGCATCTTCGCCAAAGCCATCAACTGCGAGCACCCGCGCCCCGACGGCGAGGCGTGCAACGAGTGCGAGAGCTGCAAGGCGTTCAACGAGGGCCGTTCAATGAACATCTTCGAGCTTGACGCGGCTTCCAACAACTCGGTTGAGAACATCAAGTCGCTCATGGAGCAGACGCTCATACCGCCACAGACCGGACGCTACAAGGTTTTCATCATCGACGAGGTGCACATGCTCTCCACCGCCGCCTTCAACGCTTTCCTCAAGACATTGGAGGAGCCGCCACAGCACGTCATATTCATTCTCGCCACCACCGAGAAAAACAAGATTTTGCCAACCATCCTCTCACGCTGCCAGATTTACGACTTCGAGCGCATGACTGTGCCAGAGATAATCAAGCACTTGGAGATGGTCGCCGACAAGGAAGGCATAACCTACGAGGAGGAGGCCCTGAACGTGATAGCCGAGAAGGCGGACGGCGGTATGCGCGATGCGCTGTCCATCTTCGACCAAGTGGCGAGCTTCTGCCAAGGGCATATAACATTCGCGAAGGTGCTTGAGGACCTCAACGTGCTCGACGCCGACAACTATTTCAAAATAGTTGACCTCTCACTGGAAAACAAGGTTGCCGACATCATGGTGCTGCTCGACGGCATCATCGCCCGTGGCTTCAGCGGAGCAAACATCGTCAACGGCCTTGCCTCGCACATACGCAACGTGATGATGGCAAAAGACGCGCAAACGCTGCCGCTGCTTGAGGTGAGCGACCAGCAGAGGCAGAAATTCCAGCAACAGGCGCAGAAGTGCCCGCTGCCTTTCCTCTACAAGGCGTTGAGAATATTGAACGACTGCGACGTGAACTACCGCCAGAGCAGCAACAAGCGGCTGCTGGTGGAGCTGACACTCATACGCGTGGCGCAGATAACCCAGCCCGACGACGATGACGCTGGTGCGGGGCGTAGCCCTATGAGACTTAAATCCCTGTTCAAACGGAATAATGTTGTCCAGCCTAAACCGGCCATGCAGGTAGCCGGGGCAGGACGAAGAATTAACAAGCCTTTGCACGACACACCACCCGCACACCTTGCCTTTGGCAATGGCAGCGGGATGAAACTCTACACCTTTGCCGAACTGCGAAACGGCACCGCCAAAGCAGAGCACCAAGAACCCATAAAGGTGGATGAGGCGGAAGCCGCCAAGGAGAAAAAGGAGAATGCGGAAAGCCGCTTCACCGACAACGACATATTGCGGGAGTGGATGGCAATGTGCAAGCGCATGCCCGACAAGTTCACGGGGCTCTCCTCGCGCTTGAAGAACATCGTGCCTCACATCACGCAATATCCCAACATGGAGGTTGTGGTTGACAACCAGATGCTGCTCGACCAAATCATGAAGATAAAGGGCAACATCCGCGCCACGATGCGCCTTACGCTGCACAACAGCAAGATAGAGTTCACCCCCCGCCTTGCACGGCAAAACGAGAACCAACGCGCCCTCACAAAGCTTGAAATATTCGACAAGCTGCGCAAGGACAACCCGGCAATAGAGAAGCTGAGGGTGAAACTTGGGCTGGAACTTTCTTAAAGGTAAAAGGGTTCTTTTTTACCCCTTTTACCTTTTACTTTTTTACCTTTATATCAGCGGCATTCCCCACTCGTCGCACTCCTTGCGCATGTCGTCGGGCCAGATGCTTGCCTGTATCTCGCCGATGTGCGCCTTGTGGAGCATCACCATGCACAGGCGGCTCTGCCCAATGCCGCCACCTATGCTGAGAGGCAATTTGCCCTGCAGGAGCTGCTGGTGGAAATACAATTTTTCTCGCTCCTCCTCGCCTTCTATTCTCAGCTGCCGCAGCAACGCCTCCTTGTCCACGCGAATGCCCATTGAACTTAGCTCGAACGACCGTCCAAGCACGGGATACCAAATCAGGATGTCGCCGTTGAGCCCGGCCTTGCCGTTTTCCGCCACCGTTGACCAGTCGTCATAGTCGGGAGCACGACCGTCGTGCTTCTTCCCGTCAGACAGCTTGCCGCCAATGCCCTCAACGAACACCGCGCCATACTTCCTGCAAATAGCGTCCTCACGCTCGTGCGGGTCTTTGTCAGGGTACATGTCAAGCAAGTCCTGCGAGTGGATGAAATGTATCTCGCGGGGCAGGAAAGGCTTGAGTTGCGGATAGGTCTCACAGGCGAGGAACTCGGTGCGGAGTATCGCCGAATATATGCGCCGTACCACGTCCTCAAGGAAGGCAATCGTGCGGTCGCCCTCGGTTATGACCGCCTCCCAGTCCCATTGGTCCACATACAGCGAGTGTAGGTTGTCCATCTCCTCGTCGGCGCGTATGGCGTTCATGTCCGTGTAGATGCCGTAGCCCGGCTCCACCTCATACTCCGCCAGCGTCAGCCGCTTCCATTTGGCGAGCGAGTGCACCACCTCAGCCTTTGCGTCGTGCATGTCCTTTATCGGGAATGTCACTGGCCGCTCCACCCCGTTGAGGTCGTCGTTTATGCCAAGGCCTTTCAGCACGAACAGCGGAGCCGTAACCCTGCTCAGGCGCAGCTCGGTGCTTAGGTTCTGCTGAAAAAAATCTTTTATCTGCTTGATGCCCTGCTCTGTCTCGCGTCTGCCAAGAAGAGCCTTGTAGCCTGTCGGCTTTATCAGTTTGCTCATATTTTCAAATCTCTTTTTACGTTCTGTTTGATAATTTGGGCGCAAAGTTACATAATATATAATTAAGTTGCAAGAATATTGCGGAATAATTTTTCTTTTTGCCGCAATTTGGCAACTTTTCGTTTCACAATGTCCTCTCGAAAATAATTTCCCAATTCCCTTGCCGTATTTCAAAAACATTTATTACCTTTGCAAACGAATTGGTTTGGCCCCGTAGCTCAGTTGAATAGAGCATCAGATTCCGGTTCTGAGTGTCGCGGGT
>CAZVWX010000039.1:0-9084 GCA_964631105.1 uncultured Prevotella sp.
AGGCCGTTCTTCGGACTGAAGAAGGCCCTTCTTCCGATTGACCCCCTATTTTTCTCGCATCTTTACAAAACCGCAAGCAAACCGTGGAACAAACTTCGCAGAATGTCACAAATATGCGGGGAAATCCGACTTTCCGTCAAAACGGGGATTTTGAGGAGACCAGCAATCTTGTAAACATTTCTCTAATCCTCCCGCATGTGGCCATCCTCAACATCCCCCTTCGTGCGGTCCAGCCTTCGCAACACCCTGCAAGGATTCCCGGCGGCCACGCAATCGGCAGGAATGCTGCGTGTCACCACCGAGCCCGCGACGATGACCGACCGTGCAGGCGACGGCTCCGCCCTTCTTCGAGCCCGATGGGGGAAGCGCCCCCGCACGATTTCCCGGGAGGAAAGTTTGGGGCTCTCGCGGGAAATCACTATATTTGCAGGAAAAACAAGCCGCATGGTCACGATGCCACAACCCACCAACGACACGCCGGCGGCCTACGTCGACGTGATACTGCCGCTGCCGCTGCCCGGCGTCTTCACCTACGCCCTCCCGCCCGCCCTGCGGGGGAGGGTGGAGCCGGGCATGCGCCTGCTCGTGCCCCTGGGGCGCAGCAAGCGGTACATCGCCGTGGCCACGCGCGTGCACGGCGAGAAGCCGGCCTTCGACTGCAAGCCCGTGGCGCGGCTGATAGACGACCGGCCCTCGCTGCTGCCCCAGCAGCTGCGCCTGTGGCGGTGGATTGCCGACTACTACATGTGCACGCCGGGCGACGTGTACAACGCGGCCCTGCCGGCGGGGATGAAGACGGTGGGCAAGTACCGCCCGAAGACGGAGGCCTATGTGGGGCTGGCCGAGGCGTTCCGCTCGCCGCAGGCACTCGGCGTGGCGCGGCAGATGCTGGCGCGCGCGCCGGGGCAGCTGCGGGTGCTGGAGGCCTTCCTCGCCATGAGCCACTGGGACACGCCCGGGGCCCCCAAGGCCGAGGTGTCGCGCGACGAGCTGATGAACACGCCCCACTGCACGGCGGCCATGGTGAAGGCCCTCACCGACCGCGGCATCCTCTGCAACTACCAGCGCGAGGTGGGCCGGCTGAACGTGGCCGGCGAGGCCAGACCGGGGGCCATGAAGCCCCTCACGGCGGCCCAGGCCGAGGCCTTCGAGGCCATCGGGCGGCAGATGGCGGCGAAGAACGTGGTGCTGCTCCACGGCGTGACGTCGAGCGGCAAGACCGAAATCTACATCCACCTCATCAGCCAGGCCCTGGAGCGGCGCCAGCAGGTGCTCTACCTGCTGCCCGAGATAGCCCTCACGGTGCAAATCATGTCGCGCCTCAGGCGCGTCTTCGGCCCGCGGCTGGGCATCTACCACTCGCGCTACAGCGACGCCGAGCGCGTCGAAATCTGGCAGAAGCAGCTCTCGGCCGAGCCCTACGACATCATCCTCGGGCCCAGGAGCGCCGTGTTCCTGCCCTTCCGCAACCTCGGCCTCGTCATCATCGACGAGGAGCACGAGGCGTCGTTCAAGCAGCAGGAGCCCGCCCCGCGCTACCACGCCCGCAGCACCGCCATCGTGCTGGCGCGGATGTACGGCGCCAAGACGCTCCTGGGCACGGCCACGCCCTCGCTGGAGAGCTACCACAACGCCGAGACGGGCAAGTACGGGCTGGTGGAGCTCACCACGCGCTACCAGGGCATGCAGCTGCCCGAGGTGGAGGTGGTCGACGTGAAGGACCTGCGCCACCGCAAGCTCATGTCGGGGCCCTTCTCGCCGCGGCTGCTCTCGGCCGTGCGCCAGGCGCTGGCCGCGGGGCGACAGGCCATCCTCTTCCAGAACCGCCGCGGATTCGCGCCGCGCGTGGAGTGCAGGGTGTGCGGATGGGTGCCCAAGTGCGACAACTGCGACGTGCCGCTCACCCTGCACCGCAGCCTGGGCGTCCTGAGCTGCCACTACTGCGGCAGCACCTACGCCGTGCCCCGCCAGTGCCCCAACTGCGGCAGCGCCGAGCTCACGGCCCGCGGCTACGGCACCGAGAAGATTGAGGACGAGATTGCCGCCATCCTGCCCGAGGCGCGCGTCGCCCGCATGGACCTCGACACCACGCGGTCGCGCAACGCCTACGAGCGCATCATCGGCGACTTTGCCGCGCGGCGCACCAACCTGCTCATCGGCACGCAGATGGTGAGCAAGGGGCTCGACTTCGACGGCGTGGGCGTGGTGGGCATCCTCGACGCCGACACCATGATGAACTATCCCGACTTCCGCGCCTACGAGCACGCCTTCACCATGATGGCGCAGGTGAGCGGCCGCGCCGGAAGGAAGGACCACCGCGGACTGGTCATCCTGCAGACGCGCAGCCCCGACTCGGAGGTCATCCGCCAGGTGGTGGCCAACGACTACCGGGGCTTCTACCGCGCCCAGATGGAGGAGCGCGCCTACTTCCGCTACCCGCCGTTCACCCACCTGGTCTACGTCTACCTGCGCCACCGCCACGCCGACGTGGCCGACCACGCCGCCCAGGAGCTGGGGCAGCGGCTGCGCGAGTGGTTCGGCGCCCGCGTGCTCGGCCCCGACAAGCCCGCCGTGGCGCGCGTCAAAGGTCTGAGCATCCGCAAGATTGTGCTGAAGCTGGAGAACGGGCTCGACCTGAAACGGGCGCGCGGGTACCTCCGCCTTGCCCAAGAGCAAATGGCGAAGGACCCGCGCTATGGAGCCCTGCAAGTCTATTTCGACTTCGACCCGGTGTGACCCGCCCGCAGCGGGCGGCCCCGGCGGCGTCAGAAGTCGATGTCGAAGCCCACGCCGAGCACCTTGTTCGTGCGCGTGAAGTCGTCGGTGCACAGGGCCTGCACGCTCTGCCCCGCGGCGGCGATGTCCTGCTCGTATTCCTTCTTCTTGTGCCCGTAGTTGGTGAAGAAGTAGGCAATGTTCACGCTGGCGTTCTTCATCACCTTGAACTTGGCCCCGAAGCCCAGCGAGTAGCTGTTGGTGACGAAGCTCATGTCGCTGAGGTAGCTGCCGTCGCCCAGTCCGTACATGGTGCGCTGGCCGCCGACGCTCACGGTGAGGTCCTTCGTCACGTCCCACTCGGCCCCGGCGAGCACCTCCTGGGTGTCGTGGGTGAGCAGCTTCTGCTTGTTGTCGGGCATCTTGGCGTTCTGGTCGAAGTAGTAGTGGTAGCCCGCCATGACGCGCACCGACGGCACCACCTCGCACTGCGCCCCCACCGACCAGAGGCCGGGCAGGTCGTTGGGCGTGTTCACGCCGTCGCCGAAGAGGCCCGTGTCGTCGCGCTTCGTGTCGTTCTCGATGTTGAAGTGCGTGGTGAACTCCAGATGCGTGGCGAAGTTCCAGCGGCCCACCTTGTAGTCGACGCCGATGATGGGCGTGATGCCCCACCCGTACTGGTTGCAGTCGAGGTAGCGGTCGGCAAACTGCTGGCGAGCCGCCTCCATCTGCGCCGCCCCCTGCTGGTAGCGCTGGGCGTAGGCCTCGTAGGTGGCCTTCTGCGCGGCGTCGGTCATCTCGGTGGAGCGCATGCGGTAGTAGAAAGCCATCTGGCTGTAGGTGGAGGCCTGCGTGCCGAAATAGTTGTAGAGGTTCTCGTTGTTGCCGGCGATGCTGGCCGTGATGTTGGTGATGTTGCCCGTGTACTTGTTGAAGACGTAGTTGAATCGGAACCCGCCGTAGAGGGCCAGGTGCTTGTTCACCTTATAAGTCGTTCCGAACTGCAGCCCGAACACATACTGCTGGCCCTTGATGTAGCTCTCCACGCCATAGGAAGGCGTCTCGGTGGTGAGCCCCTGCGAGTAGAGCAGCGCCGGCACGAGGGCAACCTGCCGCTCGAAGGAGCCCAACCCGTCGTTGAAGGTGCATTTGCCCCCGCCGCCGTTGAGCGAGAAGCCCACCTGGAAGCCCCACTTGTCGTAGTTCAGAGCCATCTGGAATGTGGGCAGGATGGGCACCGAGGCCTTGCCCTTGAACTCCTTCGTGCCGTCGTCGCGCCCGCCGTTCAGCCGGAAGGGCTGGTAGAACGGCGTGCCTTGCAGCGAGGGCACGGTGATGCCGCTGTTGATGGTGCGCGTCTGGTAGACGTTCTGTATGTTGAGCGAAAGGTGGAAACCCTTGGAGAGGAAGGCCACGCCGGCCGGGTTGCTGTAGACACCGTCGATGCCGATGGCCCCGTCGCGGGCGAAGTTGCGGTTGAAAGCAATGTTCTGATTGGTGTTGGTGAGCAGTCCGCCAGCGCCGGCGGGCACCGTTGCCGCCACCATCATCAAGGCGCAGCAAGCCAATTTTGTTTTATTCATCTTAAATTATCTGTAACAAATTGGCTGCAAAGGTAAGTAAAGTGTTCTATTCTTCCACGATTCGGGGAGTTTGTTTAAAGTATATTAACACTTCGCCCGCGGTTTCTTGCACAAATCCGGCGGAATGCGCAAAAAAGCCCGTTGCCCGTCACGGCATGGAGCCGGCCCGCCAGGCGCCGCCCTCGCCATGCGGCTCAAGGCCGTCCATGGCGGCAATGAGATAGACCGGGCGGCGCTTGGCCTCGCGGAAAATCTGTCCCACATACTCCCCGATGATGCCCAGCGAGATGAGCTGCACGCCGCCGAGGAAGAGGATGACGATGACCAGGGTGGGGAATCCCCGCACCGGCTCGCCCACCACGAGCGTCTTCACCAGGAAGTAGAGCATGTAGACAAAGGCGGCCAGCGAGACGGCCAGCCCCAGGACGGAGGAGATTTGCAGCGGCATGGTGGAATAAGACGTGATGCCGTCGACGGCCAGGCGGAACAGCTTCCTGTAGGTGAACGACGAGTGGCCGCGCTCCCTGTCGCCACGCTCGAAGGCGAGCTCCTTCTTGCGGAACCCTATCCAGTTGTACAGGCCCTTGGTGTAGCGCCGGTTCTCGCGCAGCAGCCGCAGGGCGTCGACGCACTTGCGGTCGAGCAGGCGGAAGTCGCCCACATTGGGCAGGATGTCCACCTGCGCCACCTTCTGCAACACCTTGTAGTAAGCCAGCGACAGGCGGCGGCGGAGCACGCTCTCCCTGCCGCGGCCGGTGCGCCGGGCGTAGACGTCGTCGAAGCCCTGCTCCCACAACCGGAGCATGCGGGGAATCACCGCCACGGGGTCCTGCAAGTCGGCGTCCATGATGACCATGCAGTCGCCGCCGACATAGTCGAAGCCGGCCAGCATGGCGGCCTCCTTGCCAAAGTTGCGCGACAGGCTGATCCACTTGAAGCGGCTGTCGCGCCCGCGCAGCGTCTTCAAGCCCACAAGCGTGCCGTCGGTGCTCCCGTCGTCGACGAGCACCACTTCCCACTCATAGCCGGCCTGGGCGGCCATGAGCCCCCGCAGGGCACTGAAGAGCCGCTCCAGATTGTCGGCCTCGTTGTGGCAAGGAACCAGTACGGAGACCCGTTTCCCCGATTGCGTCTTTTCCATTCTTCCTCGTGATGATGCTGACTGCAAAGTTATGAAATAATTCAAGAAGAACAAGCCTTTGCACAAAATAATTTCACCCCGCCTCACGTTATTGTCTTTAGAATGAGAATGAAAGACCCAACATCAACCCATCAGCCAAAGCCCGTGCAAGCCCCGCCGCCAAGCCGCAAGCCGGACGTGGCGTGCGCGTCGCTCCTTGTCCTGACGGCCCTTGCCTTCGTCTATGTGTTCTGCGTCAGCACGTCGCCGATGTACGACCACCTGCAGTTCGACCAGAACATCTTCAACATCATGGGCTGCGACTGGGCCAGCGGCGGCGTGCCCTATGTGACGACGTGGGACTGCAAGGGGCCGCTGGTGTTCCTGATGAACATGATTGGCTTCAGGCTCACGGGCGGCATCTCCGGCGTGTTCATCGTCGAGGTGGCCAACCTTGCCGCCACGCTTCTCGTGGCGTACTTCCTGCTGCGAAGCTTCTTCAAGCCCCTCGGCGCCTTCTGCTGCGTCGTGCTCTACACCATGGCCTTCGCCTGTGTGTGCAGCCAGGGCAACCAGGCGGGCGAATACGAGATGCTCCTCTCCGTGGTGGCCACGGTGCTGGCCTGCCGGTGGAGCCGGCGGTGGAACGACGGCGATGCCGCCCATCCGTGGCAGTACGCCCTCGTCTACGGGCTGTTCTTCGGAGCCTGCTTCCTGTCGAGGGCCACAAACGCCGTGGCCATGGCGGCGTGGACAGCCGTGGTCTTCGCCGTACTGGTCCGCAACCGGCTGTGGCGCAACCTCATGCTGAACGTCGCAGCCTTCGCCGGCGGGTTCGCCGTCGCCTTCGTCCCCTTTGCCGTCTACTTCTGCTCCAAGGGGGCGTTTGCCGACATGATGTACGGCGCCATCGGGTTCAACATCGAGTACTTCCTCAGCTCAAACTCTACTGAGACCTGGGCGAACATCAACCGGCAGGCTGTCTACTTCACCATAGACTTCCTCTGCATGCTCGCCCTGCTGGCCTACAGCGCCGCAACCCTGCTGGCCGACCGGAAGAACAGGAAGTTCGCAACCGTCTGGCTGCTCACCTCGCTGCTGTCGCTGGCCTATGTCGTCAAGAGCTATGGCAACGCCAACTATGCCATCACCTTCCTGCCGCTCCTCTTCGTCGTCTTCATCGACGCCCGGCGGAGGCAGACGGGCCTCCCCGCCCGAATCGCGGCACTCGCCACGACTGCCGTCATCGCCATGGGCTTCGCCAACTATCTGAGAATCTACCGCACGCAGATTCCACACCTCAGCGATTCGGAAGAGCTGCAGGCGTCGCTGCGGATGACGGCACGCGTCCCCCGCGAGGACAGCTTCATCGCCTACAACTGCCTGCCCTACATCTATCTGGCCGACGACAGGCTGCCGTGCTACAAGTATTTCGCAGGACAAGACTGGTACACCGTGAACGCGGCATCCATCAAAGGCGACATCCGCCGCAGCTTCGCCCGGCTCGCCGCCCGATGGGTGCTGGTGAAAGACATGGAGACGACGTGCATCCGCGACATCCTGCAGGCACACTACAGGGTCGTCCTTTCCGACGAACGCCTCAACATCAAGCTGCTCCGCCTCAACGAACCGTGACGGCGGCAAGCGACAGGGCGGGCCGGGCAACTTTTTTTTCAAAATAAATGCGCCAAAGCTTTTGAGAATTGCCGGGAAATTCCTATATTTGTGGGCTGGTTGTCCGGCTGTGGAACAAGACACTAACCAAAACCTAACTCAATACCGACACCTATGACCCTACTAATGATTGTTGAGCTCCTTGTCGTCCTCGTGGCCCTGTGGATAGGAGCCCGCTACGGCTCCCTCGCCCTTGGAGCCATTTCCGGCATCGGCCTCGCCGTCCTCGTCTTCTGTTTCCATCTGAAGCCCGGCGAGCCTCCCACCGACGTCATCTACATCATCATCGCCGCCGTGACCTGCGCCGGCATCCTGCAGGCCTCGGGCGGCATGGACTGGATGATTCAGATAGCCGAGAAGATGCTGCGCAAGCACCCGGACCGCATCACCCTGCTGGCTCCGCTGACCACATTCTTCCTCACCGTCCTCGTCGGCACGGGCCACGTCGTCTACACGCTGATGCCCATCATCTGCGACATAGCGCTGCAAAAGGGCATCCGCCCCGAGCGCCCGTGCGGCATAGCGTCCATAGCGTCGCAGATTGGCATCACCTGCTCGCCGATAGCCGCCGCCGTCGTCGCCTTCGCGGCCATCTCGCAGGACAACGGATTCAACGTCAGCAACGTGCAAATCATCCTTGTCACCATCCCGGCCTGCCTGATGGGCATCCTCGCCGCCGTGGCCTACAGCTGGAACCGTGGCCTCGACCTCGACAAGGACCCGAAGTTCCAGGCCAAGCTGAAAGACCCGAAGCAGTATGCCTACATCTATGGCTCCAACGCCACAACTCTCGACAAGAAGATTCCGCAGCACTCGAAGAACGCCGTCTACCTCTTCCTCGCCACGCTCGCGGTCATCGTCGTCATCTCCGTCTGCCAGATGTTCGGCGTCAGCCTCCTGCCGTCGTACAAGAACATCGCCGCCGCCAACCATGTGCAGTCGGCGGCGTTCACCGAGCAGAGCGTCGACACCATCCAGGTGAGGTCGTTCGCCATGCAGGGCAAGGACACGCTCTGGCTGCCCACGGAGCGCGATGTGGCCGCAGCCGAGCAGAAAGGGCTGTCCATAGAGCGTGCCGCCGACACCGTCACCGTCGCCGCCTCGGCGCTTGCGGCAGGCCATGGCGGGCCGGCGAAGCCCGTCAGCATAGACACGAAGAAGCTCGTCAAGGGCGGCATACACATCGACGGACTGACCACCGACACCCAAAAGCCCCTGTCGATGAACATCGTCATACAGATTCTGATGCTCACGGCCTGCGCCCTGATGATTGTCTTCTGCCGCGCCAAGCCCAAGGACGCCATTGCCGGGCCGGTGTGGCAGAACGGAATGGTCGCCGTCGTGGCCATCTACGGCATAGCCTGGATGTCGAACACCTATTTCAACAACTACCAGGCCGAGATGCAGACCATCCTCGGCGGCATCGTCAAAGACTATCCGTGGTCGATAGCCTTTGCCTTCTTCGCCGTCTCGGTGCTCATCAACTCCCAGGGGGCCGTCGTCGTGTCGATGCTTCCGCTGGCCTACTCGCTCGGCATACCCGGATGGATACTGCTCGGAGTGATGCCGTCGGTCTATGGCTACTTCTTCATCCCGAACTATCCGTCGGACATCGCCACGGTGAACTTCGACCGGTCGGGAACGACGGTCATCGGCAAGTACCTGCTCAACCACTCGTTCATGGTGCCGGGGCTGATACATGTCGTCGTGGCCACCATCTGCGGCCTTGGCATCAGCTACGCCTACCACTTCTGGTTCGGGCTGTACTAGCTGCCTTCTGGCGGCCGGGCGTTGCCGCGCAGCCAGGTTCTCGCCCTGCCGATGGCGATGGCGGGCAAGGCCGACAACGCCGGCACAACGGCGAAGAGCACGGCGGGAGAGCCATCCGCACCACATCGTGCGGCAAGCTACAAAAAACGGACGGAATGCTTGCCGGTATGGAAACATTTTCGTATATTTGCGCAAGTTACAAACCGCAAAGCCATGGGAAAG
>CAZVWX010000040.1:0-8883 GCA_964631105.1 uncultured Prevotella sp.
AGGAGAAAGGCCTTGACGCAAGGACGGTGAGGCGCGTCAGGGTGCTGCGCCGGAGCATCGACGCGCGCCAGCGGCAGATTTTTGTCAACCTGAAGGTGCGCGCCTACATCAACGAGGAGCCGGAAGACGACGAATACGCGCGCTCCGAATATCCCGACGTCTCTTGCAGGCCTCAGGTGGTGGTCGTCGGCGAGGGGCCCGGCGGACTCTTTGCGTCGCTGCGCCTCATCGAGCTGGGCTTCCGACCCATTGTGCTGGAGCGCGGCAAGGACGTGAGGAGCCGCAAGGCCGACCTGGCGCGCATCAGCCGCGAGCAGCAGGTGGACCCCGAGTCGAACTACAGCTTCGGCGAGGGAGGGGCGGGAGCCTACAGCGACGGCAAGCTCTACACCCGGAGCAAGAAGCGCGGCAACGTGGAGAAGATTCTCAACGTGTTCTGCCAGCACGGCGCACCGCTGTCCATCCTCGCCGACGCCCACCCGCACATCGGCACCGACAAGCTGCCCAGTGTGATTGAGCGCATGCGCCAGACCATCACCGCCTGTGGGGGCGAGGTGCATTTCCGCACGAAGATGACGCGCCTGCTCCTGGCCCCCGCCGCCGACGGCAAGCAGGGCGACATGGTGTGCCGGGGCGTCGAGGCCGTCGGTCTGGACACGGGCCGCCAACAGGAGTTCCGCGGACCCGTGGTGCTCGCCACGGGCCACTCCGCCCGCGACGTCTACCGCTACCTCGCCGAGTCCCACGTCGAGATGGAGCCCAAGGGCATCGCCGTGGGCGTGAGGCTGGAGCACCCCGCCGCGCTCATCGACCAGATACAGTATCACAACAAGAACGGGCGGGGCCGCTACCTGCCCGCCGCCGAATACTCGTTCGTCACCCAGGTGGAGGGGCGCGGTGTCTACAGTTTCTGCATGTGTCCGGGCGGATTTGTCATTCCCGCCGCCACCGGCCCCGAGCAGATTGCCGTGAACGGCATGAGCCCCGCCAACCGGGGCACGGCGTGGAGCAACGCCGGCATGGTGGTGGAAGTAAGGCCTGACGACGCCGCCCAGGTGATGCCGGGCAGCGACACCGGGGGCGGCGTGCTGGCCGTGATGCGGATGCAGGAGGCCTTGGAACGGCTCTGCTGGCAGCAAGGCAACAGGCAACAGACCGCCCCGGCGCAGCGCATGGCCGACTTCGTCAGCGGACGCCTCTCCTACGACCTGCCCCGGTCGAGCTATGCCCCCGGCCTGCTCTCGTCGCCCCTCCACTTCTGGCTGCCGCCGTTCGTCGCCCGCCGCCTGCAAGAGGGGTTCAAGGTGTTCGGCCGCCACGCCCACGGATTTCTCACCAACGAGGCGGTGTGCATCGCCTGCGAGACGCGCACGTCGTCGCCCGTCCGCATCCTCCGCCGCCACGACACGCTCCAGCACGTCCAGGTGGGCGGCCTCTTCCCCTGCGGCGAGGGAGCCGGCTATGCCGGCGGCATCGTCTCGGCAGCCGTCGACGGCGAGCGCTGCGCCGAGGCTTGCGCCGAATACATCAAGGCCGGAGCACAGGGCGGATAAGGGGACGCTGCTCCGCCGGCGTAGGCGACGCCCCCGCCCGTCGGCTGCAAGTGGACAACCGCACCCCACAGGCGAAGACAATCTTTTCACGAACAGAAGGGTGAACCATTTCCCGTCTCGGGCATAAAGCCGACGGCACTCGGAAAAGAAAACCGCGCTTTTCTTTTTCGTTTCCCCCGTTTGCACGATCTTTGCAGCATGATGGGAATCCCGGTCAGAATATACCGCCGTGGAGAGGCGCTCCCACAGCTCTCCGAGGAGAACTTCTTCCACAGTCCGGAGCTGTTCCACATCATGGAGCAGGTGCCGGGGGCATGGTCGTTCATGGTGGTGGCCACCGACGGGCAGGGGCGCGAGGCCGGCCATCTGCTCGTCACCCTCTCACGCCAATGGGCGTGGTTCCCGCCCTTCGTCTACACCCACGCGCGGGCCTACGGCGAGGGCGTCTATCCCGACGACGACGCCAACCACGAGGAGGTGTTCAGCGCCATGCTCAACGCCATCACCCGGAAGCTGCGCCACACGTTCTGCCTCTACAGCGAGTTCTCCGACCTGAGCGTGAAGATGTTCGGCTACAAGTGGTTCCGGCAGAACGGCTTCTTCCCCGTGCGCTGGCAGGAGGTGCACAACTCGCTCCACAGCATGGCGCCCGCCGACCGCCTCACCACCGACATGCGCGACCGCATCAGCAAGATGTATGCCCACGGCGTGGAGACGCGCGAGGTGGAAAGCGACGACGAAGTGCACGCCTTCTACAAGATGCTCCACGGCTTCTACCGCATGAAGCTCCGCCGATACATTCCCCCGCGCCGCCAGTTTGAGGAGCTCGCCAACACCGACAACGCCCGCATCCTCATCACACGCTATCGGGGAAAAATCATCGGCGGATGCGCCTGCGTCTACAGCGGCGGCAACGCCTTCCTGTGGTATCTCGCCTCCAAGCGGAAAAGCTACCCCACCCTGCACCCCGAGACCATGACCGTGTGGTACGCCATAGAGTATGCCTACAAGCACAACTTCGCCCACATCTTCTTCCTCGACGTGGGCCTGCCGTGGAAGAAGAACCCCTTCCGCGACTTCATCCTCAGCTTCGGCGGCAAGCCCATCGGCCGCTACCGCTGGTTCCGCTTCTCCATCGGCTGGCTCAACCGGCTGCTCTCCTGGATTTACAAGGAGTGAGAAACAGGGGGCTGTGAGGTGACGCCCGCACCAAGGTGTCCACGTGCTTCCTCCGCACGCCGCGTCGTGTCCACGGCAGCGGCCGCGGGTGCCCGCCGCGCCAAGGATGGATGTCTGCGGGCACGCGCCGCCATGTGGCCATCGCGTATGTATCCCGCCGTCGTCATTCATCCGCCTTCCATCCGCTGCGTCGTGTCCACGGCAGGGGCCGCGCCTCGTGCCGGCCCGCACGCCCCCAAGGGCGTTTGGCATCGCGACCATCGCGTTTGGAAGTATGTTTACATGATTCCAGACCCTTCGAAAATCCCGTTTGGGCAGAAAGTCAGAATATTCCAAGATTTTGCGACATTCTGCAAAGCTTGTTCCTCGATTTACTTACGGTTTTGTAAAGATGCGAGAAAAACAGGGGGTCAGTTCGAAGAACGGCCTTCTTCGGTCCGAAGAACGGCCTTCTTTGCCTCGAAGAACGGCCTTCTTCGATGCCAAGAAGGCCGCTTACACATTGCAAGAAGGCCGTTCTTGAAATCGAAGACAGAATAGTTGACAATGCAAGTCGGCTGGTCATGAGATTCATCCATGCGCGTCGTCCTGCCGCCGCGCCGTGCCCACATGTTTCCTCCGCACGCCGCGCCGTGCCCACGGCAGGGGCTGTGCCTCGTGCCGCGCGACGGAGGATGGACGCATGTGGACACGCGCCCCACGCGTCAGATGCTCTGGATGAACTTCACCACGGCGTCGCGGTCGGTCTTCGAGAATCGGTAGAACTGCATGGCCGAGGTATAGGCCTGGCTCTTCGGGCTGTAGCAGTGCCACATGATGGCCTCCACCTCGTTGCGCGCACGTGCGTCGTGCAAGCGGTCCTCGCGTCCCGAGTTCACCATGCTCAGTCCGCGCCCCCAGAGCGGGGTGGTGCGGCACCAGGAGCCGTGGATGTCGTCCTTCATGCAGAGCTTGTGCTGGAGGAAGTCGCTGTAGGGATGGATGGTCTGGTGGGCGTACTTGGGCAGCTGGGCGTGGGCCAGGGCCAGGTTGGAGCCATAGTCGTCGTCGCCCGTGGTCCAGGTGGGCTTGTGGCAGTTGGCGCATCCCATCTGCAAGAAGAGCTCCTTGCCGCGCTGCACGCCGGCGTCGTTCAGGTTGCGGGCGCGTGGCACGGCGAGGCCGCGGTGCCAGACCATGAAGCTGTGGTATTTGTCGTCGGAGAGTTCGGGCGAGAAGTTGTAGTACTTGTTGTCGAACTGGTCGACGCCCACGCCCTCGGGAGCCAGGATATAGTAGACGGCCTCGCTGACGCCCTCGCGCGTGCCGTCGTAATAATAAGGATGCACATACGACGTGGAGTCGGCCCCGTGCTGAAGGATGTAGTTGATGACATCTTCGTTCTCGCTCATGGCCTTGGCATAAGGCTCGGTGGTGCAGAGCCAGTGCTTGTCGGAGCGGCTGATGCTGAGCTCGTCCCACAAAGCTCCGTCGTTCTCCAGGCATCCGTCGAGCAGGTCGTAATTGAACCGCTTGATGAACCGCTTGCCATAGGCGTCCTCCACCCAGGCCTCGTCCTTGAGCTTCTTGGTGGTGTTGTCGAAGAACTCGGGGTTCAGCTCAACATACTTCCCCTCGTCCTCGTATTGCTTCTGCAAGTCCTCGTTGCTGATGGCGTCGATGAGTCCCAGGCCCTGGAAGTTGCACGACACCAGCAGCCTCACGGCATAGCCCTCGGGGCGGGGGTCCTCGTTGAACGCGTCTTGCGGCACGCTGGCCGTGGGATAGCGCAGGTCGAAGCCCTCGCCGTCGGGGAAGGCGAAGGCGTGCGTGCCCGTAGCATCCTTCGCGATGCTGTCGTTGGGCATGGTGGTCACGTCGTGCCAGGCGATGCTCACCTTGGTGGGGTCGAGGGGCGGCAGGAACGGGCTAACGGCCTGCAGCATGGTGAAGGTGGTGAGCTGCGGCACCGGCTCGCCGTCGTTGGAGAATCCGTCGGAGTTGCCGGCGTCGGTTCCGTCGGGCGTATAGACGGAGACGATGTATCCGTTGCCGTATTCGGGCGTGAAGTAGCTGCGGCTCTGTCCGTGGGCGTAGCCGTTGGGGTGGCAGTACTCGCAGGAGCGGCGCGAGGCCACGGGGCCCCATCCCTTGTAGGGCTCGGTGGAGATGGTGTACTGTGCGCTGGCCATCATGTCGCCGAGCTGGAAGCGGTCGCTCAGTCCCTGCAGGTCGACGGCCGGGGTGTTGTCCTCGTAGCAATGGGCCGAGATGCTGCTGGTGGTGCCCAGATAGCCGCCGGGATACCACTCGTCGGCGGTGAAGTTGCCCATGGCCTTGCCGATGTAGGGGCCTTCGTAGCCATTGGTCGACGCGTTGTCGTCATCGTCGGAGCAGGCGGCGAGGACTGTGGTGCAGCAGAGCGCCGCAAACAAATAACAAAGATGCTTTTGCATGTTGCCTCAATCTTTTATGAAGTGGTTTCGATTTTAAGGATTGCTTTCTTTCATGATGGTTTGCCGGCTTATGCCGCCGGGGGATGATTCCGCCTGTAGCGTTCGTGCCGTTGTCGTCCGCACCACAAAGGTAGTCCAATTCTTTCACAAAACAAGTGTTTTCAAACAAAAAAGGGAGCCGAGGAAGCCTTTTCACCAGCTTCTTCGACTCCCTTTTGCTGATTGCCAACTGCGTTTAGATGGCGTTGATGAACTTCACCACGGCGTCGCGGTCGGTCTTCGAGAGGTTGTACCACTGCTTGGCAGCCTGGTAGGCGTGGCTCTTCGTGCTGTACATATGCCAGAGGATGGCCTCCTCGGTGTTGCGGGCACGCATGTCGTGCAGGCGGTCCTCGCGGCTGGTGCACACCATCTCAAGGCCACGTCCCCAGAGCGGTGTGGTGCGGCACCACGTTCCATGGATGTCGTTCTTCATGTAGAGCTTGTGCTGCACGAAGTCGCTGTAGGGATAGATGGTCTGGTTCTGGTAGCGCGGCAGCTTGGTGTAGCCGTTGTCGACCATGTCCTGCGGCAGCCAGTAGTTGTCGCTGCCGGTAGTCCACTTCGGGCGGTGGCAGTTGGTGCACCCCATCTGATAGAACAGCGTCTTGCCACGCTGCACGGTCTCGTCGTTCAAGTTGCGGGCGCGCGGGATGGCGAGGCCGCGGTGCCACACCATGAAGGCATAGAACTGCTGGCTCGACATCTCGGGCGAGAAGTTGTGCCAGGGATTGTTGAACTGGTCGGTGCCGGGACGGAGCAGATTGTAGACGCAGCTCTTGATGCTGTCGGCCGAGCCGTCGCCATAATAGGGCGACGTGGAGTCGGCCTGTATGGCAGCCAGCACGTCGGCATCCTCGCTCATGGCCTGAGCCCAGGCGTTGGTGGTGTAGAGGTAGTGCCGGTCGGGGCGCGAGACGTTGGGAATGTTCCAGACGGCGTTGGCGCCGTTGGCGTCCTGCAGGACGGCGCGGGTCAGCGCGTAGCTGTAGCGCTTGAGCGCGAAGCTCTGGCCGCTGGTGGTCTTGGTGCCGTCGAGATACTGTCCGTTTCCGACACTGTAGAGGCTTCCGAAGGTTGAGCCATTATAGAACGTGGAGTTGATATACTCGTCCACATTGTCGGGATAGGCGCTCTTGAAGTAGTTGTACTCGCTGATGTATTGCGCCTTGATGCTGTCCTCGGGGATGGCGTCCACCAGACCCGTGCCGCCGATGCCGATGGTGGACTCGATGCGCACGGCATAGTTGGTGGGCAGCGGGCTGGTGCGGAAGGCCGTCTGCGGGATGCGGATGTCGGGATATTGCAGCGAGAAGGTCTCGCCGTCAGCGAACTGGAACTGCCCGTTGGCATTCACCTGCCAGTCGGTGTTGTGGCTGGGATAGGCGTTGAAGTCGGCGGAGGTCAGCGACTTCCACGTCAGGTTGATCTGGCTTTCGTCGATGGGAGCCTTGAAAGGCGCGACGGCCTGCGTCTGCGGCATGCCGGTCACCTCGCTGATGAATCCGCCGTTGCTCGACAGCCCGTCGGAGTTGTATTGAGCCTCATCGTCGTCGGCATTTGGATGATAGATGACGAGCAGGTAGCCGTTGCCGTTGCCGTATCTTGTCACGTAGGACGACATCCACTGGCCATGCCCGTAGTTGGGGTGGCAGTCGAGGCACGACGTGCGCACGCTTGCCGGGCCAAGACCTTTGAAGGCGCCGGAGTTGATGGTGTACTGGCGCTCCATAATCTGTTCGCCCTGGAAGAAGAGGTCGTACAAGCTGCTGTTGGCGTCGACGACAGGTGTCTGGTCGGAGAATGCGTTGTTTCCGGTATTGCTGGTTGTTCCCAACTGGCCGCCCGGATACCACTCAGAGGCCGAGAAGTTGCCCACGTCTTTCCCGATGTAGGCGCCCTCGCCTGTTATGATTGTCGTGTTGTCGTCGTCATCGGAACATGCAGAAAGGAAGCATGTTGAGGCGACGACCGCAAGCAACAGGCAGGGGATGTGAATTAGTTTCTTCATATTAGTTTTTGTATTGACATGATTAAAGCCACAAAAGCGTGACCGCGGATTTCCCCGTGGTCACGTTTTATGTGATTGCTATGCTAAGTTTTACTGGGCGATGTCCACATTGGCCGTGACCCAGGCGGCAGCGACCTGCAGCTGGTTGTCAAGGGCCGTGACGGCATTGATGCAGCGCAGCACTTGGGCATCCTCGGGCTTGTCGATGAATGCAGTGCCGCTGTTCTTTGCAGCCTCAAGCGTGGAAAGTGCGGTCTCAAGAGCCTGGCGCAGAGTTGTGGCGTTTCCGGTTGCGGTCTCTCCGGTGGGATTGCCATCCTCGTCCTTAAGCTCGGTGGTGTAACCCTGCGTGTAGTACTGGTTCAGGATGGCCATGAAAGAGCCGCTCTGGGGCGTGACGGTGCTCTCCGTGTTGGAGTTGGCGGCGTCGCGGGTGCCGCGCTGGCCGTAAAGGACGTTGCGGATGCCGTAGATGTTGTCCTGATAGTCCTGGAAGGAGCGCTTGCTGTAAGGCGACTCGATGTAGTCGCCGGCATCCTCGTCGCCACCGCTGCCGGTAGCCACACGGTAAGCCTGGCCGAGCTTCTGGGTATGCACCTCCTGGCAGATGCTCTGGCAACCGCCCAGGAGCACATTGGAGAGGTCGGCCTGCCAAGAGTCGAAGAGATAGCCGGAGCCACTGCTCTTCAGTCCGTTCACCCTTGCGCCGTAGCTCATGCCGGTGGTGAAGTCGTGCGTGGACTGGTCGGTGTAGATGGAGCGCTTCCAGTACCAGCTGCAATTGTTGGTGATGAAGTTCTTCAGCGTCGAGTTGCCATCCCACTCATAAGCCAGCAGCTTGGTGGCATTGCGCAGGTCCTCAGAGACGGCCTTTGCGAAAGCGGCCTCGTTGAGGGTCGTGACGGTCTGCAGCTTGCTACGGTTTTCCTCAACGTTCGAGCCTTTGGTATTAAGGCCCGAGCCATCTTCCATCGTAGCATTGAAGGCGGCAGCCGTGCGGTTGGCCCCGTTGCGGAAGAGGATGAACTCCAAGCCATGGTATCCCAGCACGGACTGGAACTTGTCGTTGTTGGCGTCAAGGTACTCGGCGGCGTTGTTGCCATTGATGGCCTCAATCACGCCGGCATCGGTGAGGGCGTCGGCAAGCTCAGTCTGGTCGAGAGGCCAGGAGTCGGTGTGGGGGTCAAGGCCGTCGTCGGTAGCGGGGCCATAGAGGAAAGCCTCGCTCTGCTCCCAATAGCGGCGGGCAATCTTGAACTTGCCGCAAGCGTCGTCGATGGTAGGCTGCGTCACGTTGCCAGCCACCTTCTCGTTGTACAGCTGGGCGCAAGCCTCCTGAAGGTCGGCGGCAGCGGCTTGAAGGTCCTCATAGTTGGTGTAGACGATGTTGTTCACATAGTTGTTGAAAGCCGACTGAAGTGCGGTTGCAGGAATGGCAACACGCTCGCTTGCAGAGCTGTCGTCGTCGTCGTCGTCGCTGCAGGAGGCGAAGCCGAGGCTCAGCACTCCGGCTGCCACGAAGAGCAGTGCATAATGGAATAACTTTTTCATTTGCTTGTTTTATTTATGAATTGAAATTGGTCCGATGAGTCCGATTGGTCTGATGAGTCCGATTGGTCTGATTGGTCTGATGAATCTGATTGGTCTGCTCATCCTTTAAAGGAAG
>CAZVWX010000041.1:0-8862 GCA_964631105.1 uncultured Prevotella sp.
TATTTTTTTGCCAGGTTTATGTAAAGGTCCACCCCCTCTCCTGCCACTACATTTGTTAAGTTATAGCTTCCTGAATCAACAACGGCAAGGAGAGCGGTCGTTTCCTTTCGGGCAGAAACGATGGCGTAACCTTGATTGTCTGTATAGTTGCAGATATAAATCAAGGAGTCTTCGCCCGAAGACATAGAACTTCGTGTTCCTTCATTCTTCAGCAGGAACACTTCGCTGACACAGTTGGCAGGATCCAAACTGCGCGTAGAGGCATTTCCTTTAAAATAGGAATAAGCCTTTTGTGCCACTTCCGTCACTTCTTGTGGCGTTCGAATGACTGAATTGGACGTTTGCTGCTGGGAAGCAATTGTGATTCCCTCGTCTTCCGAAGAACAACCACAAATCGCAAGCAAGGCAAAAATCCAAAGAAGATACTTCTTCATGATTTACTGTTTTTTAGGTTTAACATATTGATACGTTGAAGCTTCAATGCTACAAAATTATAGAAAAAAAGGTTATTTACAAAGAAATTTAATGAGAATTTTTATTCCACTTTACAAATTGAACATTATTATAATCTATATAACAAGTCATGCCATGGGGTGCTGAGTAGTTATCTTATACTATTCTTTCTTGAATTCCCCGACATATGTTACATTGTTTATCGAAATACAGAGCGTATATAATCCACATGGCAATGTACTAAGGTCGGCAGAAGCAAAGTCCCCCGAGTTAACAATCCCCTCAAAAAGAAGATTCCAATCGGAGCCGTAGACTGCATATGAAGCACTTTGAGACAAGTTCGTTCCATCCAACAACAAAAAGAGACAGGTCATGTCAACCCATGCCATGAGGGGGCATGGCTGCCGGCGAGCCGGGCATCTGTTTTGCTTAGGACTTTCATCCACCGTGTGCCCATCTACTGAGGTTATGACAATAGGCAGGAGGTCGTTTTCGCTTTGTGCCTTTCCCATCAAGGGGAAAGTGAGCATGAAAAAAAGAATGATAATACCGCAATTCTTCTTCATAAACTTTCTGTTGATTTCTGACGCAAAGTTAAACAATAAGAATGTTTTCTGCAAGGAAAAACTGTTCCAAGTTGTTCCATTTATGGATGAAATTTCATGGAATCGCAATGAAAGTTTGATGCAAGAAATTTGTTTTCAATGGAATACGAAGAAAAGACGTCCCCTGTAAGTCCTGCGCAAGGGGAAGTCTGCTGTTTATGAAAAGTGAAACAACTTGGAACAACTTGGAACAAAAAAGCGACACACGAGGCTTGCAGAATTTGAAGGAATGCCCTATCTTTGCAGAAAAATCAGTTGAAATGAGAAAGGTCTTCATTGGTGTGATTCTGTTGGGATGCCTGTTGGCATTTCCCGCGTGTGACGGAGACAAGAAAGTTGAAGAGGAATTGGATTATATCAAGGCTGTAGGTGACAGTCAGCCGTCGCTCGCCATGCTTATGTTGGATTCCATCAGAGTGGGGATGAATGATTTTTCAGAGCATACCCAAATGAAGATTGGCTTGCTTGGCATCCGCTTGCGCGACAAGGCTTACATTGATGCGACATCCGACCTGGGCATCAAGAAGGTTTTGGCCTATTTCCTCCGTCATGGGAACCCTAGGGAGAAGCAGGAGGCTTACTACTATGCGGGAAGCGTTTATCGCGACTTGAAAGATTATCCTCGCTCTATCGTCAACTTCCGCTATGCACTTCAATATGGAGAGCAAGGGGAAGGAACAGATTCGCTCATGTTGAGAAACACCTACTCTAATTTGGGCTTCGTCTACGACAGAGTGCAGGATTATAGGGATGCCATGGCGATGTCGGAAAAGGAATATAAGCTGGCAAAGGAATTGGGCGTCCTGAACCTGCTGACCATCCTCTCCTTGGGCATAGACCAAAAGAACTGTGGCCAGAAGGGCAAGGCAAAATCGACTTTCCGCATGGCGTTGGGTTACATGAAAAGCAACAATTTGGGGCCAGAGGTTGACTATTCCCTCCTCTTCCAACTTTCCTCCATGAAAATGCGCAAGGAGGCGGACTCTTGTTATCGAATCATCTGCAACAGCTTGCCGGAAGCCTGTCCAAGTAACAAGAACCTGGCTTTGGGAGAGTATTTCCGGTTGTGCAACAAGACAGACTCCGCGCTTGCATATTTTAAAAAAGGACTTGAAGACAAGACGGACACGGCCAGCCTGTACAATTGCAGCAAGAAACTTTTCATTTTATATAGCGAGATTAACCATGTTGACTCGGCCTATCACTATGCAAAACTCTATCTCAAGGAGAGTGAAGACATGGATTTTGGGAAGCGGCAGTTGCAGGCTGCCACGGCGAACAACCTGTACCAGTACCACAGCGACCAGAAAAGGGAGCGGAAGGTAATGGGGGAAGGGGCCTTCTATCGCAAAACAGCGTGGTGGACGGTGGGTGTCGCGGTTCCGGTGGTAGCATTGCTTGCCTTTTTCTATTTCTACTATTGGAAGAGGTCTTCCTCGGAAATCTTCAGGCAAAGGGCCTCGCTTCGCAAGTATAAAGAGAAGATGGAAAGGCAAAAAAAGGAACTTGAAACCGAACGGAACCAGCTGGAGCAGACAAAAGCGAAGCTGGAGAAGATGGTGGCAGAAACAGAACAATGCAAGGCGGAACTGGCTGCAACCCAGAGGCTGTTGGAAGAGAAAAGGCGGCAGAACAAGGACATCATCAGACTGCTGCACCGCGCCGAGGCTGAGGAGAAGGCCTCTGAAGTCATCGGGAGCGTGAAGGCTTTGGCCAAGAAAGGACATGTGATGGAGGAGGGGATGTGGAAAAAACTCTTCGTTGCTGTTGACGAAATTGATCCCGGCTTCAAGGAAACATTGGCCTCGCAAGCCAGCAAGGCCAGCATGGACGAAGTCCGTCTGGCTTATTTGCTTCGCATTGGACTTACCAACAACGAGATACAGAGCGTGACGGGTATGTCTCGTACCACCCTTTGGCGATGGACAAAAGCCTTCAGCTGGATTCGCGACGGCGTGTCATAACGAGGAAGCCTTGCGGGGCGTGCGAATACGCCTTTGCATTCTGCCAGGAGAGGGACGACGCGGGCAGGCCGCAAAGAACACAGGCGACAAGACGAACCTCTAGACAAGAATGGGAATGGCTCACGTGGTGGAATAAAAAAAAGCGGCTGACTGCCAGCCGCTTGCTCTATCAATCGTCGGGATTACTGGACTCGAACCAGCGACCTCACGCCCCCCAGACGCGTGCGCTACCAACTGCGCTAAATCCCGCTCCTTATTGATTTCGGATGCAAAGGTAATGCTTTTTTTTGAAACCCGTGCAACTTTTCCTTATTTTTTTTGCGGGAACCGCGAAAGAGCCCCACCCTACCGCCCCGCATACGGGCCTCGCACGCGCCCGCGGCCACGGCTGCAGCCCGCGGCTGGCGGGACTGGGAGGGTCACTTTCTATCAGAATCGGTTCATTTTTGTACGCCAATGGCACAAAAGCTGCCGTTTTGCTTGCCCGTTTGCTCACTTTTCCTTATTTTTGCCTTTGGTTTCACATCATACGCTGTGATTCCACATCACCAACACCAAAAACAGAAACCTGACGATATGAAAAGACAACTACTCATCATGACGGCAGCAGCCGCCGCCGCGCTCCCCCTCCACGCCCAGCGCATCGACTTCAACCTGCCGGGCCGCCAGCCCGCCCAGGTCACCGAGACCGGCTACACCCCGTGGGCGGTGACGCAGGGCGAAAAGGACTCCCTCGACGTGGAGGGCGCCGACGGCACCGTGCGCATCGTGATTGCCAACGGCCCCAACTCGGCGGGCAAGACGCTGCGCTCCAACTGGTGGAAAGACGGCGTGAACAAATACAGCAAGCTGGTGGGCGACGGCGTGGCCGTCTACCTGCTCGACGCCAACAACAACACGCCGCAGCTGCAGTCGGGCTCGGCCGAAATCACCGTCACGCTGAAGGGCCTCGCCGCCGGCGAGCATTCCATCATGGCCTACCACAACAACACCGACGGCTACACGGCGCCGCCCCTGAGCGTCTACGTCGACGGCGAGGAGAAGGCCACCGGCGTGGCGCAGACCACCCGCGCCCAAAGCGTGCTCGAAGCCGGCATGTCGTATGTGAAGTTCCAGGCCGAAGCCGGCAAGGACGTGGTCGTGGCCTACCGCAGCGTGCCCGAGGAGGGTGTCGACTACACCTCGGGCTACCGCACCACCACGGTGTTCATCAACTGCCTGGTCATCGACGAGCCCAACCCGAAGACCACGGCGCAAAACCCGTCGCCCGCCAACTATGACATGCACGCCGAGGCCGAAGGCGGCAACCTCGTGCTGACGTGGAAGGCTGCCCTCGCGGCCGTGAAGCACCACGTCTACCTGGGCACGTCGGCCGACGCCATGGAGCCCGTGGCCGTGAAGGACGCCGCCACCGACACCACACAGGCCGTGGGCCCGCTGAGCAACCTGAACACCTACTACTGGCGCGTCGACGAGGAGGACGCCCAGGGCAACGTCTACACCGGCGACACGTGGGTGTTCCGCCCGCGCCACCTGGCCTTCCCCGGCGCCGAAGGCTACGGGCGCTTCGCCATCGGCGGACGCGGCGGCGTGGTGTACCACGTGACCACGCTCGACGACAACGGCGACGATGCCAACCCGCTGCCGGGCAGCCTGCGCTATGGCGTCAAGAACGTGAGCGGGCCCCGCACCATCGTCTTCGACGTGGCCGGATTCATCACCCTGCAAAGCCGCCTCACCTGCTCCGACCCCTACGTCACCATTGCCGGGCAGACGGCTCCGGGCAACGGCATCACCCTGCGCGGCAAGGCCTTCGGCATGGCCACCGACGGCATCACCCGCTTCCTGCGCCTGAGGCTCGGCGGCGGCGACAGCTGGGACCGCACGACGGGCAACCCGGCAACGAGCGACGGCATGGGCATGGCCGGCAACGACAACGCCATCATGGACCACTGCTCCATCTCGTGGACCATCGATGAGGGCTTCTCCAGCCGCAACGCCAACAGCATCACCCTGCAGCGCACGCTCATCTCGGAGGCGCTGAACTATGCCGGACACAACCACTACTGGGAGCAGGACGGCCGGCTCGTGAGCCATGGCTACGCCGCCACCATCGGCGGCGGGCAGGCTGGAGGCGTGGGCTCGTTCCACCACAACCTGCTGGCCCACAACGCGGGGCGCAACTGGTCGGTGAGCGGTGGCCTCGACGGCTCGGGATACTACGACGGCCACCACGACATATTCAATAATGTGGTGTACAACTGGGAAAGCCGCGCCACCGACGGCGGCTCCCACGAGGTGAACTTCGTGGGCAACTACTACAAGATGGGGCCCGCCACGACGAAGACGGTCATCCTGCAGGCCGACCTGGAAGGCACGGGGAAGGGCTCGCAGAGCTACTACGTGAAGGGGAACATCCGCGAGAACCTGGGTGGCTCGCGGCAGGAGGACGCCTACGGCAACACCTACCAGGAGCGGCTCACCAACGGACAGGTGGTCGACTGGACGGTGTTCCACACCGACGAGCCCTTCTTCGAATCCTATGCCACGGTGGAAAGCGCCCGCGCCGCCTACAAGAACGTGCTCTCCGACGTGGGGGCCAACGAGCCCGTGCTCGACAACCACGACACGCGCATGGTGGACGAGACGCTCCACCGCACCACGAGCACCATGGGATGGCACACGCAGAAAGCCGGCATCATCGACATGGAAAGCGAGTCGAACAACGGATTCAGCGGACTCAACATCTTCGAGGCCAGCCGCCCCGATGGCTTCGACACCGACCAGGACGGCATGCCCGACTGGTGGGAGGAGGCCAAGGGCACCGACCCGGCCACGCCGGACAACAACGACGACCCCGACGCCGACGGCTACACCAACCTGGAGGACTACCTGAACTACATGGCCGAGCCCCACTTCGACTTGCAGAACGGCCAGCCGCTCACCGTGGACCTGAAGACCTACTTCGCCGGCTACGACAACAACCCGAAGTTCGACGTGGCAACGGCAGCCGGCGACGTGACCTGCACCGCCGGCGGGGAGGCCGGCGAATACGTGTTCAGCGCACTTGACGGGAAGGGCATCGCCGACTTCACCGTCACGGCAAGCGACGACGACAACACCGGCACCTGCACGCGCACGCTGCACTTCTACCACTCCGACACGCCCACGGCCATCGCCACACTGCACCCTGCCACGGCTCCCGTGGCCTACGAGGTGTTCACCCCAGCCGGCGTGAAGGTGGCGTCGACAGCCTCGCTGGCCTCAGTGCGGCTGCCACGCGGAATCTACATTGTGAAGACGACAACGGCCTCGGGCCAGACCACGGCCAAGACCATTGTCAGCAAATAGCCATGCACCTGGGGCGGGGGCGTCAGAACAAGTCCTCGCCCCAGTGCTTGATTTTCTCAAACACGTTGCTCCAGCGGTTGGCGCCCTTCGATGATTTCGGAGCGGCCTTCTGTTCCGCGCCGCGGTTGGCCGTGCCCGTGCGCTGGGTCGTCGTGCCCGTGCGCTGGGTCGTCGTGCCCGTGCGCTGGGAGGTGTGGGCCGCCGGCTCGCGCCATTTCTCTGTGCGCGGAGCCGCGGGCTTCGCCTCGCCCGCCTTGGGCGAGGCATCCTCCTTCTTGCGGTCCTGGGTCTCGGTGGCGGTGCCCCGCTCCTTCCAGGAGTCGATGAAGCTGTAGCCCACCTCGGCCACCTCGAAGTCCACCCGCGGCAAGTTCATCTCGTCGCTGTTGCGGAAAGGCACGCCCGCATTGCCCACCACCTCCACCTTCACGCGCCCCACGCCGGCCGCCAGCATGCCGATGGCCTTGGCGGCGGCATAGGAAAGGTCGATGATGCGGCCCCGTCCGAAGGGTCCGCGGTCGGTGACGCGCACCACCACCGAGCGGTCGTTGTCGAGATTGGTCACGCGGAGCCGCGTGCCGAAAGGATAGAAGCGGTGAGCACAAGTCAGGCTGTCGTGATGCAGACGCTCGCCGCTGGCTGTACGCGCACCCGTGGAACGCTTCGAATAATAAGAGGCCTTCCCCTTCTGCGTCTGTGCCGCAAGGGCCAGTGTGCAGGCCATGAGCATCGCCGTGGCGGCGGTTCGTCGGTAGTTCATTCGCAAAGCCAGATTGTTTTAGGATTTCGTTTTCGCCTGCAAAGATAATAAAAAAACGGGAAACAGCCAAGTAAATAGTTACAAATCAGTTTGTTCACCCCGTCGTGGAACACTTTCAGCCACATTTGCCGGGCAAAAGCGGCGCCCGCCGTCCGCATCGCGAGCGCCCGGAGCCGGCCCTTGCCCCCACCCGCACCTCATGACCCCGGCCCGCACGAACCTGGAAACACACAAATTAGCCAAGGGAAAGTTTCGCCAATTGGGAAAAAAGTCGTAAATTTGCATGGTAAAAAGAAGGCCTGAAAGCCGCAACGGGCACGCGAGGGGCCTCAAATCGAATTTTAACACAGAAAACAAAAGCAAACAGCAATGGATGAAAATCTGACCATCGACAACGACCGGATTCTCAAAATCAATATCGAGGAGGAGATGAAGTCGTCGTACATCGACTATTCCATGTCGGTGATTGTGGCACGCGCACTGCCTGACGTGCGCGACGGGTTCAAGCCCGTCCACCGCCGCATCCTCTACGGCATGCTCGGCATCGGCAACACCAGCGACAAGCCCTACAAGAAATGTGCGCGCGTGGTGGGCGAGGTGCTTGGCAAATACCATCCCCACGGCGACTCATCCGTCTACGGGGCCCTCGTGCGCATGGGCCAGGACTGGAACATGCGCTACACCCTGGTGGACGGACAAGGCAACTTCGGCTCCATCGACGGCGACTCGCCGGCCGCCATGCGCTACACCGAGTGCCGCCTTTCGAAGATGGGCGAGCACATCATGGACGACCTGGACAAGGACACCGTGGACATGACGAACAACTTCGACGACACGCTGCAGGAGCCGACGGTGATGCCCACCAAGATTCCCAACCTGCTCGTGAACGGCGGCAACGGCATCGCCGTGGGCATGGCAACCAACATCCCCACGCACAACCTGGGCGAGGTGATCGACGGATGCTGCGCCTACATCGACAATCCCGACATCGACACCGACGGGCTGATGCGCTTCATCCCCGCACCCGACTTCCCCACCGGGGCCTACATCTACGGCATACAGGGCGTGAAGCAGGCCTACGAGACGGGGCGGGGGCGCATCGTCATGCGCGCCAAGGCCGAAATAGAAAGCGGCGAGAGCCACGACAAGATTGTGATTACCGAGATTCCCTACGGGGTGAACAAGCAGCAGCTCATCGAGTACATCGCCGAACTGGTGAAGGAGGGCAAGCTCGACGGCATCTCCAACGCCAACGACGAGTCGGGACGCCAGGGCATGCGCATCGTCATCGACGTGAAGCGAGACGCCAACGCCAACGTCATCCTGAACAAGCTCTTCAAGATGACGGCCCTGCAAAGCAGCTTCTCGGTGAACTGCATCGCCCTGGTAAAGGGGCGTCCGCGCCTGCTCACGCTGAAAGACTGCATCAAATACTTCGTGGAGCACCGCCACGACGTCACCATCCGCCGCACGAAATACGACCTGAAGAAGGCACAGGAGCGCGCGCACATCCTGGAGGGGCTGATCATCGCCTGCGACAACATCGACGAGGTGGTGCACATCATCCGCGCCAGCAAGACACCGGCCGAGGCCCAGCGCAACCTGGAGAAGCGCTTCGAGCTGGACGAGCTGCAGAGCAAGGCCATCGTGGACATGCGCCTCTCGCAACTCACCGGACTGCGCATGGACGAGCTGCACAACGAATACAACGAACGGGAAAAGAAGATTG
>CAZVWX010000042.1:0-8823 GCA_964631105.1 uncultured Prevotella sp.
CCAGCAGGTTCTTCAGGCGGTCGTTCTCGGCATTGGCGTCGTCGAGCTGGTTCTTCAGAGCGTCGAGCTGCGACTGGTGCAGGGCGTTCAGAGCGTCCACATCGGGCACCTTCTCCCAGGTGGACTTGCCCAAGTTGACGTGGACACCCACCTCGGCGTACACGTTGTTGTCGTGAGAATCCCATCCGCGGTGTCCGTCGGTATAGCCGGGGCCACCGTCGATGTCGCCCTCCAGGCGGTTCCAGCCAGCCTCAACGTAGACGTTGAAGCGGTTCGACAGCTTCCAGGTCGACTGGATGCCGGCGCTCAGGTCCATGGCGTACATGTTGTAGGTGCACGTGCGGGCCACGCCGCCGCCGAGGAAGGGAATCACGTTCCACACGCGGTCGGGGTTGTAGCCGAAGAGCATGTTGCTCACGTTGAAGAGGATGTGCTCGTTCAGAATCCAGTATTTGTTGCCGTTTCCTTTGTTGGTGCCATCGTCCCAGTCGGCGTCAACCTTCTTGCCCCAGATGCCCTGCAGCTTGGTGCGGAGTCCGAGTCCGGGAGTGAACCACTTGCCGACGGCCAGCGATGCACCGGGGTTGGTGCGGAACTTCTTGAAGGGGCTCTTGGCCAGTCCGTAGCCGTGCTCCTCGCCGGAGTACCACACATTCCAGTCGGCTCCAGCCTCAACGAACCAATTACTCCAGAACGAGTTGGTGGCCACACTGTACTTTTGTGTCGGTGTTGCGTCGTCCTGGGCGAATCCACTCATGGAAACACTGGCCAATGCCAGCGCAATCAATAGTTTTTTCATAACGTTATCATTTAGTAATCTATTGTTTCACTCTCGATAGGCTTTATACAGCGCAAAGTTAATAAATATTTTCTAATCATTTGCTTTTTATTGGAAAAAATCTTCCTCAGAATGCGAAAAAAAGTGTTTTTGAGCGTTTTTTGGCTTCTTTGGCGTCGTTTTTTGGGTGGAAAAGCCCTTGCCGGGCCGGCCGGAGTTGCCCTTCATCCCTTTTCAGCCCAGCAAGTGTTCCATTTCTTCCTGCTTGAGGATGCAGAGGATGTTTTTCCCGTCGGGGGTGTAGTTGGGGTTGCTGCACGCGAAGAGGTCGTTGATGATGCCTTCCATCTCGTCGTTTCCCAGCACTTGCCCTTGCGGGATGGCCGCGTTGCGGGCCAGGCTCAGTGCCAGCGATTGGTTGATTTTCTCCTCCACGGTGGCGCCGTTCTCCACGGCAGCCCTCACCATGTCGTCGACGAGGCTGGCTGCATCGATGCCTTCCAGTCCGGCGGGTATTGCGTTCACGGCATAGCTGCCGCCCCCCAGGCTGGTGAGCTCGAAGCCCATCTTCGCCATCTCGGGCAGCACCTTGCCGAGCATCACCTGGTCGCTGGCCGGGAGGTGCACCGTCTCGGGGAAGAGCACCTTTTGCGACTCCACCGTGTGGCTGGACAATTGTGCGAGGTACTTGTCGTAGAGGATGCGCACGTGGGCCCTGTGCTGGTCGATGATCATCAGTCCCGACTTCACGGCGGTCATGATGTAGCGCCCTTTGTACTGATAGTGCGCGGGCGACTTCTCGTCGATGATGCTTTGCGTCGTGGGTTGGTTGTCGTCAGCCGGCCCGGCAAAGAGTCCGGGCTCGTCGGGAATTTCGCTGTCGGGCAGTCCGCCATAGAGCGACTCCCACTCCTCGGGAACGTTGCGGCGCTGTCGGTCGTGTGTGGGCTTGAAGGGATTGTATTGCGGGTTGAAGCTCACCTTCGGCGCAGCCGTCGCCGGATCGGCGTGCGGGTCGAAGACGGGGATGTCGGGCTTGCCCTCGGTGTCGAACTCTATCGAGGGCACGTCGTTGAATTTCCCCACCGACTCCCTCACCGCCGCGGCCAGAATCTGCCAGATGGCCTGCTCGTTCTCGAACTTGATTTCCGTCTTCGTGGGGTGGATGTTCACGTCGATGTCGTGCGGGTCCACGTCGAAGTAGATGAAGTAAGGCACCTGCTCGCCCAGTGGGACGAGCCTGTCGAAGGCGCTCATCACCGCCTTGTTGAAGTAAGGATGCTTCATGTAGCGCCCGTTGACGAAGAAGAACTGGCGCGCCCCTTTCTTCTTGGCCGACTCCGGCTTGCCCACATACCCGATGATCTTGCAAAGCGTCGTCTCCACTTTCAGGGGCAGCAGGTCCTGGTTGAGGCGCCGCCCGAACACGTCGACGATGCGCTGTCTGAGGTTTCCGCGCTTCAGGTTCATCATCTCCGCGCTGTTGCTGCGCAGCGTGAAGGCTATTTGCGGGTAGACGAGCACGATGCGCTCGAAGGCCGTGAGGATGTTGTTCAGTTCGGTGGTGTTCGATTTCAGAAACTTCCGCCGTGCCGGAACGTTGAAGAAGAGGTTCTCGATGGTGAAGTTGCTGCCCACGGGGCAGGCGCAGGGCTCCTGTCCTGTGAATCTGGAGCCCGAGAGCGACAGGTGCGTGCCCACCTCGTCGGTTTCCTGGCGCGTCTTCAGCTCCACCTGCGCCACGGCGGCTATCGAGGCCAGGGCCTCGCCGCGGAATCCCATGGTGTGCAGCGCGAAGAGGTCGTCGGCCTGGCGGATCTTCGATGTGGCGTGCCGCTCGAAGGCCAGGCGGGCGTCGGTTTCCGACATGCCCTTGCCGTCGTCGATGACCTGGATGGATGTCCGCCCGGCGTCCACCACGAGCACGTCGATGCGCGTCGCGCCGGCGTCGACGGCGTTCTCGACAAGTTCCTTGATGACCGACGCCGGCCGCTGTATGACCTCGCCGGCCGCTATCTGGTTGGCCACCGAGTCGGGGAGTAGTTGTATGATGTCGCTCATGGAGTGCCTTTCCTTGAATTCAGTTGTTGCAGCGGGGCCGTGTGCCTCACCACCCGCTTCAGTTCCGAGCCTTGTGCCTTGCCCCGCCATCTGAAGATGTCGTCCTTGTCCACCGGCCTGACGTAGTCGAACCACGCGAAGGTGGGCAGCTGCCGCTTCTCCGGCGGAATCTGCGTCATGGGGTAGAGCGTGCCTTGCGCCTTGGGCATCCAGATGCGCTCAAGCTTCCGTTCGGCCGACAGATACATCCGCAGCGTGTCGGTCTCGGTGTAGTTGAGGCCGATGAGCGAGCTGTCGCGGTCGCTGACGGGGAAGTACACCGCCTGCACGTTGCCGAAGGCCTCGCTCATGCGCACCTTCCCCCCGTCGAAGTATGTCTTCATCTCCGTCGAGGCTATCTGGTTGTAGTGCGTGCTGTCGGGCATGAGCTCCACCGACAGGGCCTGGCCGACGACATCGGCCTGGCGGATGGTGGAGTCGTTCATGTACACCTTGATGACCTCGCCGAGCAGCTGTCTGCCCGCGTTCCACACGATGGGGTCGCGGTACATCGTCATGCAGGAGTCGAGCGAGCTGAACACCATGGAGTCGCACACGGCCTGGATGTCGGTGCGGAAGGCGCGCACGTGTGGGAAGGCGTGCACCTTGCGGATGACCGAGTCGGTGTTGATGTTGAACGTGTAGATTTTCATTGTGTCGGCGTGCACGTAGAGCGTGTCGCCCTGCGAGTAGTCCATGGCCAGGGCGCGCCCCGTGGCCAGTCCGTAGCCCGTGGCCTCGTTGTACTGCAGGTAGCCGCAGTTCAGGGCGTTCTTGTTGTCGTGGTCCACGTAGACCACGTTGCCGAAGCCCTGGCTGTCGCCGTCCTTCACGTAGAAGAGCGTGTCGCCGGTGATGGTCTTGGCGCCGTCGGCGATGGTGGAGCGCGAGAAGAGGCGTGCCTGGTCGGTGTGCGAGTTGTAGTAGCCGTCGGTTGTCCTCACCGTGCTCGCCTTGGAGCGGATGACCGACGGCCCCACGATGTGCGCCACCTGCCGCCGCGTGTCATAGTAGAGGGTGTCGGTGTCGATGAGATCCTTGCCGCTCCTCATGCGCACGTGGTAGTAGAATTCGGCCTGGCGGGTCGCGGTGTTGTAGGTGCCCCAGTCGGACACGAGCCGGTCTTTCCCGTCGACGAGCGTGCCCCCCTCGAAGAAGTAGGCGTTGCCATAGAGCCGGTCGTAGTTCAGGCTGTCGGTGTAGAGGGTTTGCTTGCGGTGCTTCAGCACCACGTTGCGCCTGGCCTCGAGCATCTGCTCCATGCCGTCGTAGGAGCCGTAGTCGCACGTCAGCGAGAGCGTGTCGGCCTGCCGGAAGTGCACGTGGCCGAAGGCCTCCACCGAGTTGGAGGCCTGGTAGAAGTAGGCGCTGTCGCACGTCAGGGTGGAGCCCTGGTGGCGGAAGGACACGTGGCCCTTCACAATCTGCGCCCCCGGGTTGTTGCCAAACTGGTCGAAGCGCAGCTCGTCGGCGTGGTTCAGGTAGATGCGCTCGTCGCCCTTGCCCTTCTTCGCCGGGGCCGTGACGGCACAGGCCAGGCATAGCCCAAACAGGCATAGAATCGATGACGCGATGATTCTATGCCTGCCCTGACGATTGTGTCCCGTTGGCGTGTGTGTCATTTCACCCATCCTTGGTATTCGAATTTGCAGTCCTTGTATCTTGGGCTCATCCTGATGTAGGTGGTCTTGATTTTGTCCACCACCCAGTCGTGCAGCACCTTCTCGCGCTGCTTGCCCAGCACCACGTCCTTCATCACCTGGAAGTCCTCCGTGATGTTGGCCCTGTGGCCCTCGATGCGGCTTTTCAGCTTCACGATGGCGCACACCGTCTTGCCCCGGTCGTTCACCATCTGGAAGGCGCCCGACACCTGGCCCACCTTCAGCGTGTCCACCACGCGCGCCACCTCGGTGGGCAGGTCCTTCATCTGGAACCGTGACGTGCGTATGCCGTCGGCCGAGTTGGCCATGAGCCCATGGTTGTTCTTCGTGTCCTTGTCATCGGAGATGTAGGTGGCACCCTCCTCGAACGAGAACTTCCCGCCCCGGATGTCGTCGGCGATGGAGTCCAGCCGGGCGATGCTCTGGCTGATGGAGGCCTGCGGCACCACGGGCTTGCGCAGGATGTGGCGCACCTTGATTTTGTCGCCGCGCTTGTCGATGAGCTGTATGATGTGGAATCCGAACTCCGACTCCACGATTTTCGACACCTTCTTCGGGTCGGTCAAGTTGAAGGCCACGTTGGCGAAGGCCGGGTCGAGCATGGCCCGGCCCACGTAGTCGAGCTCGCCGCCCATGCGTGCCGACCCCGGGTCCTCGGAGTAGAGGCGTGCGAGCGTCGAGAAGGTGGTCTCCCCCTTGTTGATGCGGTCGGTGTAGTCGCGCAGCTCGTCCTTCACCCGGTTGATTTCCTCCTGCGGGATGCGCGGCTGCTGGGTGATGATTTCCACCTCCACCTCGGTGGGCACGAAGGGGATGCTGTCCTCGGGCAGGGCCTTGAAGTACTCGCGCACCTCGGCTGGCGACACCTTGATGTCCTTCACCAGCTCCTCCTGCATCCTCTGGATGAGCTGCCGGTTCTTGAAGTCGTCGTGCATCTGCTGCCGCATCTGCGCGACCGACATCTTCCGGTATTCCTCCAGCTTCTCCCTCGACCCGATGAGCTGCGTCCAGTAGTCAATCTGCTGGTCCACGGCCGTCGCCACGTCCGACTCCGACACCTCGATGCTGTCGATGGCCGCCTGGTGGAGGAAGAGCTTCTGCACGGCCAGCTGCTCGGGGATGGTGCACTCCGGGTCGCCGCTGATGCTGATGCCTTCGGCCTGGCTCTGCAGCCGCATCACCTCGACGTCCGACTTCAGGATGGGCTCGTCGCCCACCACCCAGATTACCTCGTCGACGACGCTGGCCGGGTTGGCCTCGGCGTCGGCCTGGCTTTCCGCCGTGCTGTCGGCGGTCGTGGCCGTGGTGTCGTCAGGCGCGGCGTTGCTGCCGGCGGCCAGGGTGGAGTCGTCTTGCAGGAATCGTGTGCCTTGGCCGCGCCCCGTCTGGCCGGCCTCCACGTTGAGGCCGGCCAGCAGGAGCAGCGCCACGCCGCATATCACGTAACAGGGTCTGTTCTTCATCTCTTGGATTAGTGTTTGTTCACGGTGGCCAGCACCTCGCGGTTCACGCTCACGTCGTACTTCTTGCGGAGCGCGGCCACCCACTCCTTCTCCAGTGCGTCCTGGTAGTCGGCCACCACCTGCGACCGCACGTCGGTGTAGTCCTCGGGCGTCTTCTTCAGGTTCTTGCCGTAGACGGCCTGGTAGGGATAGCCCTTGAGGGGCGTGGCCACGGTGTCCTTGCCGAAGACCTCCTTGTCGACGAGGGCGTTGTCGCCCTCCTTGAAGATGCCCTTCTCCACGCGGATGCGCAACACCGAGTCGTTGTTGAACGTCTGGCGCAGGATGCCGGCCCACTCGTCGAACGGCTTCCCCTTGACGCTCGCCTTCACGGCCTCGATGTCGGCCTGGTCGCGCGTGCAGTAGGCGATGCCCTTGAACCGGGGCTTGTCCCACTTGTAGTCCTTCTTGTGTGCTTCGAAGTAGCGCTTTTGTCCTGTCGTGTCCCTGGCGGCTTTGTCCCACACCAGGCGGTTGCTGATTTCATAGAGCAGCAGTCCGTCGTGGTATTCCTGTATGAGATATTTCAGGCTGTTGTCCTTGGCCGAGAGGCGTTCGGCCTCGGCGTCGAGGATGTCCTCGCGCGTCGTGCCGTTGCCGCGTGCCTTGACGATGGAGTCGAGCTTCTCGTTGGCTATCTGGTCGCGCAGGCCGCGTGCCTCGATGAACTGCACGATGCTGGCGTGCACCGAGTCGTAGGGGAAGAATCCGCCCTTGTCGTCCAGGCGGATGATGTGGTAGCCGAAGGGCGACAGCACCGGCTGGCTCGTCTCGCCCTTCTTCAGGGCGAAGGCGGCGTCCTCGAACTCCTTCACCGTCTGGCCCTTGGTAATCCAGGGCAGCTGGCCGCCCTCCTTGGCCGAGCCGGGGTCGGCGGAGTGCTCCCGTGCCATTTCGGCGAAGTCGGCGCCCTTTTGCAGCTTCTTGTACACCTTGTCGGCCAGCGCCTTGGCCGAGTCCTGCTGCGCCTCGGTGGCGCGCTGCCCCAGGCCTATCAGGATGTGCGACACCTTCACCATGCCCCCGAGCGAGTCCACCTCGTGGCGCGTCTGCTCGTAGATTTGGCGTGCCTTGGCCTCCACGTCGGCGGTGGTGACGAAGGTGGGTCGTATCTGCTGGTCGCGGTACGTCTCAAACTCGCCCTTGAACGACGACAGCGTGTCCAGGCGTGCGTCCTCGGCGGCCCGCACCTTCAGTTTGTAGTTGATGAAGAGGTCGACGTATTCGTCGACGCTCTTCTTGTCGATGACGCCCTCCGAGTTGTTCTTGTTGTAGGAGTACTCAAACTCCGAGCGCGTCACGGGCTGCCCCCCCACGGTCATCACCACGGGGTCGGCGGTCTGCGCCGAGGCCGTGGCCCCCATGAGGGCCAGGCCCAATAAGATGGATTGCAGTTTCATACGCTTCACTTTTTTCTTACGTCATTCCGGTGGGTCATTCCGGGCGGCTGTAGTTGGGCGCCTCGCTTGTGATGGTGATGTCGTGCGGGTGGCTCTCCAGCACGCCGGCGTTGGTGATTCGGGCGAACTTGGCGTCGTGGAGCCGCTCTATGCTGGCGGCCCCGCAGTAGCCCATGCCCGAGCGCAGGCCGCCCACGAGCTGGTAGACCACCTCCTGCACGGTTCCCTTGTAGGGCACGCGGCCCGCGATGCCCTCGGGCACGAGCTTCTTGGCGTCCTTGATGTCGTTTTGGAAGTATCGGTCGCGCGAGCCGTTCTTCTGCTCCATGGCCTCCAGCGAGCCCATGCCGCGGTAGCTCTTGAACTTTCGTCCGTTGAAGATGATGGTCTCGCCCGGCGACTCCTCGGTTCCGGCCACGAGCGAGCCAATCATCACGCAGTTGCCTCCGGCGGCGAGGGCCTTCACCACGTCGCCCGAGTAGCGCAGTCCGCCGTCGGCAATCAGGGGCACGTCGGTGTCCCTCAGGGCCGAGTAGACATCGTAGACGGCGCTCAGCTGGGGCACGCCCACGCCGGCCACCACGCGGGTGGTGCAGATGGAGCCCGGGCCGATGCCCACCTTCACGGCGTCGGCGCCGTTGTCCACGAGGTAGCGTGCGGCGGCGCCGGTGGCGATGTTGCCCACCACCACGTCCAGGTTGGGGAAGGCCGCCTTCATCTCGTGCAGCTTGCCCACCACGCCCTTGGAGTGGCCGTGGGCGGTGTCGATGACGATGGCGTCGACGCCGGCGTCCACCAGGGCCTGCGCCCTGTCCATGGTGTCGGTGGTGACACCCACGCCGGCGGCCACGCGCAGCCGCCCCTTCTCGTCCTTGCAGGCCATGGGCTTGTCCTTGGCCTTGGTGATGTCCTTGTAGGTGATGAGGCCCACGAGGTGGTTGTCGGCGTCCACCACGGGCAGCTTCTCTATCTTGTGCTGCTGCAGGATTTCGGCGGCGGCCTGCAGGTCGGTCTGCTGGTGCGTGGTGACGAGGTTCTCCGAGGTCATCACCTCGTCAATCTTCTTGTCCAGCTGCCGTTCGAAGCGCAGGTCGCGGTTGGTGACGATGCCCACGAGGTGGTTGCCCTCGTCCACCACGGGAATGCCGCCGATGTGGTAGTCGTGCATCATGTCGAGCGCGTCCTTCACGGTGCGCCCGCGCCGGATGGTCACGGGGTCGTAGATCATGCCGTTCTCAGCCCGCTTGACGATGGCCACCTGCCGGGCCTGGTCGTCGATGGTCATGTTCTTGTGGATGACGCCGATGCCGCCCTCGCGGGCGATGGCAATGGCCATGGCCGACTCGGTGACGGTGTCCATGGCCGCGGTGACGAAGGGCACG
>CAZVWX010000043.1:0-3351 GCA_964631105.1 uncultured Prevotella sp.
GCATCTTTACAAAACCGTAAGCAAACCGGGGAAGAAAGTTCGCAGAATGTCGCAAGAATGCGATTTTCGGCAACTTTCTGCCAAAACGGGATTTTGGGAGGCGGCGCAAAAATGTAAACAATTCCCTCATCCCATCCCAAGCCGCGGCCCGCCGGGCTTGCGGGTGTCACGAAGCCTGTTCCGCGCAGGGCCTGCAGGCGGCCTCGAGCCAGGCGCGGTCGTCGGGGCCGAGGTGGGGCGAGAGCGCGGCGACCACGTGGCGGTGGTAGGCATCGAGCCACGCCACCTCCTCGGGCAGGAGCATGGAGAAGTCGACGGGGGCGGTGTCGATGGGGCACAGCGTGAGGGGCTCCATCTGCAGGAAGTCGCCGAACTCGCCATGGGTGAAGAACCTGATGAGGAGCGTGTTCTCGATGCGCACGCCGAACTTCCCGGCGAGGTAGAGCCCGGGCTCGTCGGTCACCGTCATGCCGGCGTGGAGCGGCGCGGGCATGTACTCCATGCGAATCTGGTGCGGCCCCTCGTGTACGTTCAGATAGGAGCCCACGCCGTGGCCCGTGCCGTGGAGGAAGTTGAGCCCCTCGCGCCACATGGCCTCGCGGGCGAGGGCGTCGAGCTGGGTGCCGCTGGCTCCGTCGGGGAATTTGGCCAGCTCGAGCTGGATGTGGCCCTTGAGCACGAGCGTGTAGATGTGGCGCATCTCGCTGGTCACGGGGCCGAGGGCGATGGTGCGCGTGATGTCGGTCGTTCCGTCCTGGTATTGTGCGCCGGAATCGAGCAGGATCAGCCCCTCGGGGCGCAGGGGCGCGTCGGTGTCGGGCGTGGCCTCGTAGTGCACCACGGCCCCGTGGGGCCCGTAGCCGGCGATGGTGTCGAAGGAGACGCCGCGGAAGAGGGGCTGCCCGGCGCGGAGCGACGTCAGCTTGCGGTCGACGCTCATCTCGGTCTGGCCGCCGGCGGCCACGGCGGGCCCGAGCCAGCGCAGGAACTTCACCATCGCCACGCCGTCCTTGACCATGGCGCTGCGGTAGCCCGCAATCTCGGCCTCGTTCTTCACGGCCTTCATGGCGGGGATGGGCGAGGGGGCGAAGAGCACCTCCTGGCAGCGGGGCTTCCGCGCCAGCGTGTAGCAGGTCTCGTCGGGGTCGAGCAGGATGTTGTAGGCGAAGTATTCGGCCAGCCCGCGCCCCACCTCGTCGTATCCGGCCACGCCGACGCCGATGGCCTGCAGGTAGGCCTCCACGTCGGGCGTGAGCTTCACCTTATTTATATAGAGCGTGGCCGTGTCGGGCGCGATGAGCAGGAACGCCACGAAGACGGGGTTGCAGTGCACGTCGGAGCCGCGCAGGTTGAGCGTCCAGGCTATGTCGTCGAGCGCCGAGACGAGCATGCCGTCGGCGTGGCGGTCGCACAGGGCGCGGCGTATGCGGGCCAGCTTCGACACGGCTCCCTCGCCGGCCAGCTCCAGGGGATGCAGGGCGACGGGGCTGGCGGGCAGGGGCGGCCGTCCGGCCCAGATGGTGGCGAGGGGGTCCAGGTTGGTGCGCACGGTGAGGCCACCCTGGTGGCGCAGCTCGCCGGTGAGGGCCTTCACCGACGCGTAGGAGTTCACCATGCCGTCGACGCCCACCTCGTGCCACTCCGAGCGGGCGAGCTCGGCGCCCAGCCACTCGGCAATGGTGGGCGTTCCGGCTATCTTCTGCCGCATCAGCTGGTACTCGGTGCCGGCAAGCTGCCGCCCGGCGGCGAGAAAATAGCGCGAGTCGGTCCACAGGGCGGCCGAGTGCATCGTCACCACCGCCGTGCCCGCCGAGCCGTCGAAGCCCGAAATCCACTCGCGCCCCTTCCAGTGGTCGGGCACGTACTCGCCGTTGTGCGGGTCGGTGCTGGGAAAGACAAAGGCGGCCAGGTGCTCGCGCGCCATCACCTCACGCAAGGCCGCAATCCGATGGTTGGTTTCCTTGTTCATGCTTGGTTTGCTATATAGACTTTACAAAGATAAGAATTTTAAGAATTAACAACAAATTAAATGAAAAATAAATGCACCTTTTTCGCCTTTATTTGCTAATTTTGCGTGCGAAAGCAAGAAAAGGCAAGGAACAACAGAAACTCTAATAAAATACGTAGTTATGAAGTATGTAACAAACGAGAAGCTCGTCATCGTCGGCGCCGCCGGCATGATTGGCTCCAACATGACTCAGACGGCCCTGATGCTGGGGCTGACCCCGAACATCTGCCTCTACGACGTCTTCTCGTCGGAGGGCGTGGCCATGGAGATGCGCCAGTCGGGCTTCGACGACGCCAACATCCAGGTGACCACCGACCCCGCCGAGGCTTTCACCGGCGCCAAATACATCATCTCGTCGGGCGGAGCTCCCCGCAAGGAGGGCATGACGCGCGAGGACCTGCTCGCCGGCAACTCCGACGCCGCCGTGCAGCTGGGCGACAACATCAAGAAGTACTGCCCCGACTGCAAGTTCCTGGTCGTCATCTTCAATCCCGCCGACATCACCGGCCTGGTGGCCCTGGTGCACTCGGGGCTGAAGCCCAACCAGGTGGCCACGCTCGCCGCCCTCGACTCCACGCGCCTGAAGGAGGCCCTGGCCAAGTTCTTCGGCGTGAGCCAGACCGAGGTGAAGAACGCCTACACCTATGGCGGCCACGGCGAGAAGATGGCCGTGTTCGCATCGCCCACCACCGTGGCCGGCGTGAAGCTGCTCGACGTGATTGCCGGCAAGGCCACCGTGAACGGCAAGGGCATGACGGCCGAGGAGTGGGCCAAGCTGCAGCAGGATGTCATCCAGGGCGGCTCCACCATCATCAAGTACCGCCGCCGCTCGTCGTTCCAGAGCCCGGCTTACCTGGCCGTGAAGATGATCGAGGCCGCCATGGGCGGCGAGGAGTTCAACTATCCCGCCGGGGCCTATGCCGACACGAGCCGCTACCACCACGTGCTGATGGCCCTGCCCACGCGCATCACCGCCGACGGCATCTACCAGAAGCCCATCATCGGCACCGCCGAGGAGCTGGCCAAGCTCGACGACAGCTACAAGCACCTGCAGAACCTGCGCGACCAGGTGATCGGCATGGGCAAGCTGCCCGCCGTGGAGAAGTGGCATGAGGTGAACCCGAACCTGCTCTGATCGGGACGGCCCTCGCTGCAACCAAGCAAGCGTCTTGCTGCAACCAAGCAAGCGTCTCGCTGCAAGCAACCAAATATCTTGCCGCAATCAATGAGCATCATGCAGCAATAGGCAAAGGCTCTTGCTGCAAGCAAGCAAGCGTCTTGCAGCAATAAACCAAGCGTCTTGCAGCAATAAATCAAGCGTCTTGCAGCAACAGATCAAGCGT
>CAZVWX010000043.1:3451-8798 GCA_964631105.1 uncultured Prevotella sp.
CTTGCAGCAATAAATCAAGCGTCTTGCAGCAATAAATCAAGCGTCTTGCAGCAATAAATCAAGCGTCTTGCAGCAATCAATCAAGCGTCTTGCAGCAATAAATCAAGAAAAGGGGGATGCGCCGGAAGTACGGTGCATCCCCCTTTTCTTGGTTGACTGCTCATGGGAGGCGGCTCCTTTCCCGCGAGCCGGAAGCGACCGGCCCGCCGGGAACCTCAACCGCCTAATACACGAACACGCGGATGTGGCGCGCGCTGCCCGGCGCACCGGTCTCCATGCGCGGCAGATACTCCAGGGCCGACACCGTCTGCTCGGAGCCCAGGCTGACGACGAGCAGATGGGGGAGCCCCGAGCCCGCCACAGTCTGCCAGTAGGTGGACTCCTGCAGGTCGAAGGCCTTGTCGCCCGTGTGGTTGCCCTGCTCGTTCTCGGAGTCGGCATACTTCGTGGCCCAGTTGTCACGCGCCAGGCGATGGCCCTGCGCGTCCTGCAGGTAGAGCTCGGCAATGGCGCTCACGTCGCCGCCGTCGTGGTTGCTCTCAATCTCGATGGCAAGATGGCGGCCAGTGGCGGCCTTGGCGAACTTGAGGGTCTGCCAGCCGTTGCCGCCGCGGGTGTCGCCCTCGAAGACCGGTGTGCGCGAGTTCAGGTCGGGCTTGTCGCCGATGTTGTTGTGCTTGCTGCTCTTCTCCAGCTGCAGCTTGTTCAGCTCGGGCTTGTCCTGCCCCCACGCCACGGGACTGTCGGTGCGCGGCCCGGCCACGTCGAGCACGACCACCTCGTTCTTGCCCTTCCGGAGCCAGCAGCCGGGGGCGTAGAGCGTCTGCTGCGGGCCGATGCTCCAGATGCGGCCCAGGGCGTGGCCGTTCACGTAGACGAGCCCCTTGCCCATCTGCTCGAAGTTGAGGAACGTGTCGCCCACCTTCTTCAGGTCGAACGAGCCGAGATAGTAGCCCGCCCGGTCGCCCGGGTCGTCGTTGCGGGGCGCATTTCCCGTTTCGGCGGCCAGCGCCTTCCTGGCGTTCTCATAGGTGTCGGGGATGCGGCGCATCTGCCAGTTCTTCAGGTTCCACGTCACCTCGTCGCCGTCCACCGTGGCCTGCACGAGCACGTCGCCCACGAGACCCTTGAAGTCCTTGATGGCCCGGCCGAAGTTGATGCGCCCCATGCCCTCGACGAGGATGGTCATGGTGTCACCCTTCTTCGTGGCGGGCAGCGTGACGGTGTGCTCGTTCTTCACGCGGTCCATCTTGCCCACATACTCGCGGTTGATGAACACCTGCACGAAGTCGTGGCCGCCGTCGATGCGGAGCGTGGCTCCGGCGGGCAGCGAGGGCAGCGAGGTGGTGTAGAGCATGGAGCCCCAGCCGAAGTTCATGTCCTCGAAGGTGAGCGGCGCGGCGCTTTGGGCGGTGCTGTCGACGCCCGCGGTGATGGGTGCGACGGGCTTGAGGGCGAACTTCGGCACGGCGATGATGTCGGCGGCGGGCTTCGGCACGGCGGCCAGCTTCTTCCCGCCGGCGTATTTCTCCATCGTCTTGCGCAGCTCCCAGTACTTCGGCGTGGCCTGGCCGTACTCGTTGATGGGCGCGTCGTAGTCGTAGCTCGTCACGTCGGGGGCGAAGCCGGGCGAGTTGGCCCCGGCCCAGTGGCCGAACGACGTGCCGCCGTGGGTCATATAGAGCGAGAAGCTGATGCCCTTGGAGAGCATCTCGCCGATGCCGGCCACCATGTCCTTGGCCGGGCGCGTCTCGTGGCGCGCACCCCACTTGTCGAACCATCCGCTCCAGAACTCCGAGCACATCTTCGGCGCGTCGGGGCGCAGCTCGCCGAGGCGGCGGAACTGGTCGTCGATGTTGGCTCCGGTGCCGAAGTTCATCGTCCAGACGAGGTCGTCGAGGCCGTTCTTCTCAAAGTTGCTCGACCAGTCGCACTGGAAGAGCACTGGGGCCTCGCCGCGCCCGTTCTGCCACTCCTGCCTGAGCACGTCGCGGATGTCGCCCACATACTGCTTGTCGACGCCGTAGGAACCATACTCGTTCTCCACCTGCACCATGATGACAGGCCCTCCGTTGGCATTGGAGAGCGGTGCGAGCTGGGCGGCCACCTGCTGCTCGAACACCTTGACGCGCTCCATGAAGAAGGGGTCCTGCTCGCGCAGGCGTATGTCCTTCTTCTTCAGCAGCCACCAGGGCAGGCCGCCCATCTCCCATTCGGCGCAGACGTAGGGGCCTGGGCGCACGATGACGTACATGCCGTGCTTCTGGCAGAGGCGCACGAAGGCGGCGATGTCGTTCTGCCCGGTAAAGTCGAACTGCCCCATCTGCTGCTCATGGATATTCCAGAACACATACATGCAGATGGTGTTCATGCCCAAGGCCTTGCACATCTTGATGCGCTGCTCCCAGTAGGGGCGCGGGATGCGGGGATAGTGCAGCTCGGCGGCCTTGACGACAAACGGCTTGCCGTCGAGCAGGAAGGTGCCCTTGCCCACGGCAAACCTCTTCATGGGCGCGGTGCCCCGTGCGGGCGCGGCGATGAGCAGCAGGGCCAGGAGGCACCACAGCGAGAGGATTCTCTTCATTGGTTTCATAGTCGTATTACGTGTTTTCTTTGGATGAGTCATGACTGTGGCGCCCTGTCCTCCGAACCGGGCGCGGCCGCAGGGGTCTCGCCGGCCTGCCGCCCCTCCGTCTTCAGCTTGGGGTAGGCTATGCGCGTGTGGTAGATGGCCTTCATGCGCTCCACGAGCACGCCCTTGGCCAGCGCGATGTCGCGGAAGGTGATGGGGCACTCGCGGAAGAAGCCGGCCTTCACCTGCGCGTCGACGAGCGTGTCCACCTGCCGGCGGATGTTCTCCTCGGTGTATTCCCCCCAGGAGCGCGACGCCGCCTCCACGGTGTCGGCCATCATGAGGATGGCCTGCTCCTTGGTCGAGGGGTTGGGGCCCGGATAGCGGAAGGCGTCCTTGTCGACCACCTCGTCGGGGTGCTCGTTGCAATACTTCACGTAGAAGTATTTCACCAGTCCGGTGCCGTGGTGGGTGAGGATGAAGTTCTTGATGACGGCGGGCAGGTTGTATTTCTCGGCCAGCCGCACGCCGTCGGTCACGTGGCCGATGATGATTTTGGCGCTCTCCTTGCAGGGCAGCCTGTCGTGCGGGTTCACGCCTCCCTTCTGGTTCTCGGTGAAGAAGGCGGGGTTGAGCATCTTGCCGATGTCGTGGTAGAGGGCCCCCGTGCGCACGAGCAGGCTGTCGGCTCCGATGCGGTTGGCAATCTCGGCGGCCAAGTTGCCGGCCGTGATGGAGTGGGTGAAGGTGCCCGGCGCAATCTCGCTCAGGTCGCGCAGCACGCCCTTGTTGGTGTTCGACAGCTCGATGAGGGTGATGCTCGACGTGAATCCGAAAATCTTCTCGATGAGCAGCATGAGCGGGTTGGCCAGCAACAGGAGCACGCCGTTGGCGGCGAAGTGTACATACATGGTGCGGTCGAACACCAGGGCGTCGTTGTCCTGCATGAGCTGCAGGGTGAGATAGATGGCCGCCGAGCCGAGGGTGACGAGCAGGGCGGTGCGGATGATCTGCCCGCGCGAGGAGAGCTCGCGGTTGCTGTAGATGGCGATGAGGCCCGCGGTGAGCTGCACGATGATGAACTCATACTGGTATTTCACGGCGGCGGCGCTGATGAGCACCATCGTGACGTGGGCGATGAAGGCCGTGCGGTCGTCCATGAACACCTGGATGAAGATGGGCGCCATGGCGAAGGGGATGATGTAGACGCTGAAGAAGTTGTGCGTCATGATGAGCGACACCAGGATGGGGAAGATGGTAATCAGCGCATAGAGCATCATGATGCTGCGCGCCTTCTCGAAGTAGTCCTTGCGGAAGAGCGCGAGATAGACGGTGAAGAGGAGCACGAGGATGAAGACGTAGAAGATTTGTCCGACGACGGTGGTGGTGATTTCGTTCGACGAGGCGTTGCGCCGCTGCATCTCGCGCTCGAAGGAGTTGAGCACGCGGTAGTCGTACTCGTTGATGATGTCGCCGCGGTCGATGATTTTCTGCCCGCTCATCACCATGCCGCTGGCCGGGGGGATGCTGCTCAGCAGGTCGTTGCGCTCGGTCTCGCTGCGCTCCCGGTCGTAGACGAGGTTGGGCTCGATGTACTCGTTCAGGTTGCACCGCTGCAGGATTTGCCGCTGCTGTGCGAGCTGCGGGTCGGTGAAGAGCTTCTCGTAAGCCCCCATGGTGGAGTACAGGCAGCCCATCTGCACGGCGGCGGCGCTCTTGGCGTTCATCACGCGTATGGTGGTGGTGGAGTCCTTGTAGAAGGTGTTGAAGTCGCCCGTCTGCATCACGCCGGCCTGGTAGAGGCGGTGCAGCCGGTCGGCCACGAGGGCGACGTAGGAGCGGGGCAGCCCGGGGATGCCCTCCTTGAAGTCGCTGCGGAACTTGGCCACGGCCGTCTGCTCCACGCGGGCGTCGTAGCGGAAGTAGGGCTGGAACTGCTGCAGCAGCGAGTCGCGCTCGCGCTTGAGGGTCTCCTCGCTCTTGTAGATGGGGAAGTCGAACTTGGCGATGAACGAGCCGTACATCCACGGCTTGCCGATGTCGTAGCGGAACTGGCGGCTCTCCCGTCGCGGCAGAAACCAGACGATGACGAGCACGGTGATGATGATGAGCACCATGCGCGTGCACACGTTGCGCCAGTAGTGGCCGGGGCGTCTCGATATGTTCATAATGCGTGCTTTCTTCTGTTCACTTTGCGAAAATACGAAAAAAACACGCCATATGTGCAAAAAAAATCGTATTTTTGCGGAAAATTATCAGAATAACGGCATTTCATCATGACAGAGAGAACAGTCAGGGTGCGTTTCGCCCCCAGCCCGACAGGCCCGCTGCACATCGGCGGCGTGCGCACCGCACTCTACAACTACCTCTTCGCACGGCAGCACGGCGGCCAGCTCGTCTTCCGCATCGAGGACACCGACAGCCGGCGCTTCGTGCCCGGAGCCGAGGAATACATCATCGAGGCCTTCCGCTGGCTCGGCATTCCCTTCGACGAGGGCGTGAGCTACGGCGGCAGCCTCGGGCCCTACCGCCAGAGCGAGCGCCGCGACATCTACAAGCAGTACGTCAGGCGGCTGCTCGACGAGGGCAAGGCCTACATCGCCTTCGACACGCCCGAGGAGCTGGCCAGGAAGCGCGATGAGGTGAAGAACTTCCAGTACGACGCCTCCACGCGGCTGGAGATGCGCAACTCGCTCACGCTGCCCGCCGACGAGGTGAGGCAGCTCGTCGACGAGGGCACGCAGTACACCGTGCGCTTCAAGGTGGTTCCCGGAC
>CAZVWX010000044.1:0-8684 GCA_964631105.1 uncultured Prevotella sp.
GAGAAGGACAAGATTCCCGAAAACGACATCGACCCCATGGTGGGCGACATCGACCAGAAGCTCTTCCTGGCCCACGCAGCCATCGAGGCCACGAAGAAAATCGGCGTCAAGGGCATCATCACCGACAGCGAGACCGGACAGACCGCACGCGACGTGGCGGCCTTCCGCGGACCCACGCCCATCCTCGCCATCTGCTACAAGGAGAAGACGCAGCGGTGGCTCAACCTGAGCTACGGCGTGATTCCCGTCTACCAGAAGGGGCGCATCTCCAGCCAGCGCATGTTCATCGCCGCCGTGAGGATGCTACGGCAGAAGGGGTACCTCACCCCCGACGACAAGATTGCCTATCTGAGCGGAAGCTTCGGCGAGGGCGGCGGCACCACCTTCGTGGAAATCAACCGCGTGAGCCGCGTGTTCGACAAGAGCTACAAGTTCAACCTGCCCGACAACGCCGGCAAGCGGTAAATGCCTGGAACCGCACGTTTCTTGAAATCGTACCAGGCCTTGGTACGGACACTACCAAGGCCTGGTACTGGCAGTACCAAGCCCTGGTACACACGCTACCAAGGCCTGGTACGATTCCGGGACGGGTAGTTTAACGCTTTTGGTTGACTACTTCGAGCCTTATTCTTCATGTTGGTTGACACGGTTGAACATTACTTTTATATTGGGTTGATGCTGTTGCCACAGCCAGTGCCACCCTTTTGCCGCCTTGTGACATGGGGAAGCGGGGCCGGCGGAGATGTTAAAAGTGGACTTTTTGAAGAATCTTTTGGGCTCATCCTTCTTTTTCTCAAAAAGATTGCTTACTTTTGCCCTATAATCTATTCTGCCATGAACATCAAGAAAAACATGCTCTGCCTGGCCTTGTGCTGTCTGGCCGCCGCCGCCCAGGCCGCCAACTACACGCAGTCGGGCAACACCATCACCCTGCAACTGGCCAACCATCAAGACTACGGCCCCCATCTGGTGAGGTTCCAGGTGGTGGCCGACAACATCATCCGCGTGGAGGCCACGGCCTCACAAACCTTCCCCGAGAAGCAAAGCCTCGTCGTGGTGAAGCAGACGGCGACCCCCGACTTCACCGTGAGCGAGGACGGCGGGCGCCTGACCATCGCCGCCAGGAAGGTGACGGCCGTGGTCGACGAGGCCACCGGCGAGGTGACCTTCCGCGACCCCGCGGGCAAGGTGCTCCTGGCCGAGACCGCCGGACGGGGGAAGACCTTCAAGCCCTTCACCGTGCCCGACCGCGAGATTGGCGCCGACGGCCACCTCGCCGAGGCCCAAAGGCACGGCTGGACGTGGCGCGCCCTCTTCGACTCGCCCGCCGACGAGGCCTTTTACGGGCTGGGGCAGCACCAGAGCGAGGAGATGAACATGAAGGGGCGCAACGAAGACCTCTTCCAGTACAACACCAAGGTGAGCGTGCCCTTCGTGGTGTCCAACCGCAACTACGGCCTCCTCTGGGACAGCTACAGCTACTGCCGGTGGGGCAACCCCGACGACTACCAGCAGCTCAACCACGCCTTCACCCTCTACGACAAGGACGGGCGCGAGGGCTCGCTCACAGGAACCTACGTGGGCAAGGACGGGAGCAAGCTGGTGCGCCAGGAGGACAGCCTCTACTTTGAGTTCGCCTTGCCCGCCCTTGCCCGCCACGGCTCCACCGACATCGGCGTGGACAACCTGCCACAGGGCTTCCGCCTCAACGGCTCGCACGTCACCTACGAGGGATTCATCCAGGCCCCGGTGGACAATCTCTACCGATTCATCCTCTATTATGCCGGATACATGAAGGTGTACATCGGCGGCAAGCTCGTCGTGCCCGAGCGGTGGCGCACGGCGTGGAACCCCAACTCCTTCAAGTTTGAGGTGCCGTTGAGGAAGGGCGAGCGGACGCCCATCCTCATCGACTGGCACCCCGACGGCGACGTGAGCTATTGCGGGCTGCGAGCCGCCACCCCGCAGACCGAGGAGGAGCAGGGGCGCCTCAGCCTCTGGAGCGAGATGGCGAAGGACATGGACTACTACTTCGTGGCGGGCGACAACCTCGACCAGGTCATCGCCGGCTACCGCACGCTCACGGGCAAGGCGCAGGTGTTCCCCAAGTGGACGCTCGGCTTCTGGCAGAGCCGCGAGCGATACAAGAGCTCCGACGACATCGAGTCGACGCTCCGCACCTTCCGCGAGAAGCACATCCCCGTAGACAACATCGTGCAGGACTGGAACTACTGGAAACTCGACTCCTGGGGCGACCACACCTTCGAGGCCGCACGCTATCCCAACCCGCAGGCCATGCTCGACAGCGTGCACCTGCTGCACGGGCGCTTCATGATTTCCGTCTGGCCGAAGTTCTATTGCTCGGTGAAGAACTACAAGGAGCTCGACGCCCACGGATGGATGTACCACCAGGCCGTGAGGGACTCCATCTACGACTGGCTCGGGTTCATGGGCTCGTTCTATGACGCCTACGACGCGGGCGCCCGCAAGATGTTCTGGCGGCAGATGGACGAGAACCTCTATTCGAAGTACCATTACGGCATCGACGCCTGGTGGATGGACGCCTCGGAGCCCAACGTGCGCGACTGCACGCCCATGTGGTACCGCAAGGCCCTCTGCGGCCCCACGGCGCTGGGCTCGTCGACCGAGTTCTTCAACGCCTACAGCATCGTCAATGCCGACGCCATCTACAACGGGCAGCGTGGCGTCAACCCCAACCAGCGCGTCTTCCTGCTCACCCGGAGCGGGTTCGCCGGTGAGCAGCGCTACAGCACGGCCACGTGGAGCGGCGACATCGCCACCCGGTGGGAGGACATGCGGGCGCAGATGACGGCCGGCATCAACTACTCCATGTCGGGGCTGCCCTTCTGGGGCATGGACCAGGGTGGATTTTGCGTGGAGAACCGGTATGTGGCTGCACAGCAGCTCTTCGACGCCACGGGGCAGGAGAACGAGGACCTGAAGGAGTGGCGCGAGCTCCAGGCCCGCTGGGACCAGTTCGGATGCTTCGTGCCCCTCTACCGGGCCCACGGGCAGTGGCCCCTGCGCGAGGTGTGGAACATCGCGCCCGAGTCGCATCCGGCCTACAAGAGCATCGTGTGGTATCACCGCCTGCGCTATCGGCTCATGCCTTACCTCTACAGCATGGCTGGAGCCGTCCACTTCGCCGACTACACCATGATGCGCGGGCTCGTGATGGACTTCAACGGCGACAGCCGCGTCTACGGCATCAAGGACCAGTGGATGTTCGGGCCGTCGCTCATGGCCTGCCCCGTGGGCGTCTACAAGGCACGCTCGCGCCAGGTCTACTTGCCCGAGCAGCGCGGGTGGTTCGACTTCTACACCGGACGGCACTATGCCGGGGGGCAGACCATCACGGCCGACGCGCCCTACGAGCGCATCCCGGTCTTCGTGCCCGAGGGCAGCATCATCCCCTTCGGCCCGGCCATGGAGTGGAGCGACGAGAAGAAGCCCGAGCTCATCAACCTGTATGTGTACACCGGCCACGACGCCAGCTTCACCCTCTACGAGGACGAGGGCACGAACTACAACTACGAGCAGGGCAAGTACGCCACCATCACCTTCAGCTACGACGAGGCCTCGCGCACGCTCACCATCGGCGGGCGCAAGGGCTCCTTCGACGGCATGCTGGCCCGCCGGAGGTTCAATGTGGTCGTGGTCGGGGCCGACAAGCCCCGGGCCCTCGACATGGAGAACCCCAAGGGACGGCTCGTGAAGTATGACGGCAACGAAATCAAACTGAAACTCTGACCGCGTGACTATGCGTAAGCTTCATCTTCAGTGCAGTGCTCCTGTCGGAACCCTGGCTCGTGGCTTGTGGGCGGCGGCATGGCTGCTCCTGCTCGTGGCGCTCCCCGCACGCAGCCGCGAGCGCACCCTCTTCGACTCTGACTGGCGCTTCCTCCTCGCCGACAGCTCGCAAATGTCGGCTCCCGACTACAACGACGGCCATTGGCGGCGGCTCGACCTGCCCCACGACTGGGCCATCGAGGGCGACTTCCGCGCCGACAACCCCAGCGGGGCCAGCGGCGGGGCTCTGCCCGGAGGCATTGGATGGTATAGGAAGCACTTCCGCCTGGACCACCAGCCTTCGGCCACAGCCGACCGCTACACCCTGACTTTCGACGGGGTCTACATGAACTCCACGGTGTATGTGAACGGGCACCGGCTCGGCACGCGCCCCTATGGCTACATCTCGTTCGAATACGACATGACACCCTATCTGAGGAAGGGCGACAACGTGGTGGCCGTGCGGGTGGACAATGGCGACCAGCCCAACAGCCGCTGGTATTCGGGATGCGGCATCTACCGCCACGTGTGGCTCACCCGCACCGCGCCGCTCCACTTCGTCGACTGGGGCACGCACGTGGTGACCGACGCCAAGGGCCGCGTGGCCGTGCAGGTGGAGTATGCCGACGCGGCCCGGCAGGGGGCTCGTCCGGCCTTGCGCACTACCATCTACGACGCGCGGGGACGGCAGGTGGCCACGCGCACGGGCGGCGCCACGCGCCAGAACCTCAAGGTGGGCAAGCCCGAGCTCTGGTCGGTGGACCGTCCCTACGTCTATACGGTCAAGGTGGAGCTCATCATCGACGGCCGGGTGGTCGACGACTACACCACCACCACGGGCTTCCGCTCGTTCCGCTTCGATGCCGCGACGGGCTTCTGGCTCAATGGCAGGAACATGAAGCTCAACGGGGTGTGCCTCCACCACGACCTGGGATGCCTGGGCGCGGCCCTCCACGAGGATGCCCTGCACCGACAGTTGCTCCGCATGAAGGAGATGGGGGTGAACGCCATCCGCTGCAGCCACAACCCTCCGGCGCCCGAGCTGCTCAACATGTGCGACACCATGGGGCTTGTGGTGATGGACGAGGCCTTCGACATGTGGCGGCGCAAGAAGACGAAGAACGACTACGCCCGATTCTTCGACGAGTGGCACGAGCGCGACCTCACCGACCTGGTGCGCCGCGACCGCAACCATCCATGCATTGCCATATGGAGCATCGGCAACGAGGTGCTCGAGCAATGGTCGTCGGCCGAGGCCGACACGCTCTCGCTCGAACAGGCCAACCTCATTCTCAACGCCGGGCACCAGGTGGACTCCGAGCCGGCGGCGGCCTCCATGGACCATCCCAACCAGCTCATGACGCGCCATTTGGCCGACATCGTGCGCCGCAACCTGTCCATCGACGGCTCCACCAGCCAGTGGCCTTATGGCCCGGTGTATGTCTCGGCGGGCTGCAACGAGCCTTCGCCGGGCAACCATCTGTTCAAGTCGGGCGCGCTCGACATCATCGGGTTCAACTATCACCGCCAGTGGGTCAAGGGCGTTCCCGAGAAGTTCCCCGGCAAGCCGTTCATCATGACCGAGAGCGTCTCGGCTCTGCAGACGCGCGGCTACTACGCCATGCCCTCCAACCAAGACCTGAAGGCGCCCAAGGAGTGGTGGATGCCCTTCACCGACCCCACCTTCAGCTGTCCGGCCTACGACAACATGCACGCCTCGTGGAGCTCCACCCACGAGCAGACGTGGGACATCGTGAAGCGCACGCCCTATTGCGGCGGGCAGTTCATCTGGACTGGGTTCGACTACATCGGCGAGCCCACGCCTTACGGCTTCCCCGCCCGGAGCAGCTATTTCGGCATCGTCGACCTGGCGGGAATGCCCAAGGACGCTTATTACATGTATCAGAGCGAGTGGACGGCGAAGCCGGTGCTCCACCTCTTCCCCCACTGGAACTGGCTGCCCGGCGACAGCATCGACATGTGGTGCTACTTCAACCAGGCCGACGAGGTGGAGCTCTTCGTCAACGGCCAGTCGCAGGGAGTGCGCCGCAAGGCCGACGTGTCGCCCGAGCCCGATGCCGCCACGGGGCTCATTCCCATGTGTACGCCTTATCATGTGGCCTGGCGCGTGTGCTTCGAGCCTGGCGAGGTCAGGGCCGTGGCCCGCCGGAACGGCAGCGAGGTGTCCTCGCAGGTGATTCGCACGGCCGGACCGCCGCATCATGTCCGCCTGCGCGTCGACTACGACGGTCGCCGGCAAGGAGCGGCCACGGCGGACGATTCCACCGGGCGGTCGCATCTGGTTTATGTGGAGGCCGACGTGGTCGACAAGGACGGCAATCTCTGTCCGAATGCCGACAACACCATCTTCTTCCAGCCCGAAGGCTGCACCATCGCGGGTGTCGACAACGGCTGCCCGTACTCCATGGAGCGGTTCAAGGCTGACCACCGCAAGGCTTTCCACGGGCGCTGCGTGGTGGTGCTGAGCTTGCGCCCCGGTGAGGAAAAGGTTGCGCTGAAGGCCCGCGCCGTCGACTTGCAGCCGGCCGGACTGTCCCTTTAGCGCGGTCCCGGTGCGGTTCCGGCGCAAGCAGCCTGTTGCCGACGGCCTTCCCCGCCTCTTCCAGTGCCTTCCCCGCCTCTGGCAGCGCCTTCCTCGCCTCTGGCAGCGCCTTCCTCGCCTCTGGCAGCACCTTCCTCGCCTCTGGCCGGTTGGTGAAAGCAGCAAGGATGCCCTCTTCGTGCTGGCAATTGCACGCGGGGGCGTCCTTGTTGTGTCTAGGAAATGTGCCGGATGCAGAGCGTCAACGGGGCGGCTTGTGCAAACGATTGCTTTCCATGAATCTTGTTTTTTCCCATTTCCCTCACGCCGATTGGAAAAGTTGGCTTATCTTTGCAGTGTCAATCAAAAGAAAGAATAGATGCGAACGAACTCAGACACAAGGTTTCGCAAGGTGAAAAGATGTTTCAGGAATGTCAGTGTTAGGTTATAGAGACAGATAGATTAGGTTTAAAAATGTTTATGTGAAAGTGAAAACGCTTTTAAGAATTAGTTTTTGTTGATTTAGTGAGTAGGGTTCCCGGGTGTAGTGATACAGTCGGGGATTGTTTTTTTCCCCCCGTTCCCACATTCTGCTTCTGTTCCCGCCGGGCGCGTCCTGGGGCTTGGCGGCGTGTCTTTTCCGCCCTCCGCGCCCCCTGGTTCTCCTTCCGGGCTCACGCGAGTTCCCCTCCGCGTCCCCTGGTTCCCCCTCCGGGCTCACGCGGCGTCCTCCTCCATGTCGCGGTCCAGTCGTCCCCGCCAGAGATACTTGCGCGTCTCGTGCACGATGATGCCGTTCAGGAAGAGCAGGCTCAGCAGATTGGGGATGGCCATGAGCGCGTTCATGCAGTCGGCGATGTCCCACACCACGCCCAAGTTGGCGATGCTTCCCACGAAGACGGCCGCGATGTAGAGCACGCGGTAGAGCAGCATCCACCGCCGCCCCTTCAGGTATTCCACCGCCCGCTCGCCGTAATAGCTCCATCCGAGGATGGTGCTGAAGGCGAAGGTGAGCAGTCCGAAGCTCAGCAGCGGCTTGCCCACATAGGGAATTTTGCCGAAGGCCTCCTTGGTCAGGGCGGCCCCGTTGGTGTAGTCGATGTCGGGATAGGCCAGGATGCTGCTCACGATGACGATGCCCGTGAGGGCGCAGATGACCACGGTGTCCCAGAAGGTGCCCGTCGACGAGACCAGCGCCTGCCTCACCGGGTTGCGCGTCTTGGCGGCGGCGGCCACGATGGGTGCGCTGCCCAGTCCCGACTCGTTGGAGAACAGTCCGCGGGCGATGCCGAAGCGGGCCGCCATCATGACCGTCGCGCCGGCGAATCCGCCTCCGGCAGCCTGCGGATTGAACGCGGCCTCGCAGATGAGCTTGACGGCCGGCCACACGAAGGCGTGGTTCACCACGAGGATGTAGAGGCAGCCCGCGACGTAGAACACGGCCATGAAGGGCACGAGTGCGCTGCACGCCCGCGCGATGCTCCTCACGCCGCCGAGCAGCACGGCCGCCGCGAGCGCGCACACCACGGCTCCGGTCAGGCAGGGCGGCACGCTGTAGGTGTTGGAGGCGATGGTGGCGATGGCGTTGGCCTGCACGGTGTTGCCGATGCCGAACGACGCGATGGCGGTGAAGATGGCAAAGGCCACGGCCATGCCCTTCCATCCCAGGCCGCGCTCCAGGGCGTACATCGGGCCGCCGAGCATGCGCCCGCGGGCGGTCTTCACGCGGTACTTGATGGCAAGCAGCCCCTCGGAATACTTGGTGGCGATGCCGAACACGCCCGTGAGCCAGCACCAGAGCACCGCCCCCGGCCCGCCCAGGGCGATGGCCGTGGCCACGCCGACGATGTTGCCCGTGCCGATGGTGGCCGCCAGGGCCGTGGCCAGGGCCCCGAATTGCGACACGTCGCCCGCCGACCCCTTGTCCTTCTGCACCGACAGCTTGATGGCGGTGAAGATCTTGCGTTGTGGGAAGCGCAGCCTGATGGTGAGGAAGATGTGCGTTCCCAGCAGGAGGATGATCATGGGCCATCCCCAGAGGAAGGAGCTGAGTGTCTGGAAGAAATCGCTGAGTGCTTGCATGGTGCTTGTCCCTATTTTGTGCCGTGCCGGCTTGGGCGGCTGTTGTTGTCGAATCTCACCTTCACGTGGCTGAAGCCCATGGAGCGGAGCATGTTGTCGAACTGCCGGCTCGCGTTCTGTTCCGCGCTGGCGCGGTTCTCCTTGTTCAGGCACCGGCGCAGCATCTTCTCCCGCGCCCGCTCGTAGAGCGCCTGCCGGTCGGCCTCGCTCCAGTGGCCGTCCTCGAAGAAGGACACCGTGCGCGCCTCGT
>CAZVWX010000045.1:0-8644 GCA_964631105.1 uncultured Prevotella sp.
TGAAACCCTATCTGCTGATGGGAGAGACAAGAACCGCCGGCGGCGAGGCCAGCGCCATGCAGATGGGCAAGAAGCGGCAGCTCGGTTATGAAGCCATCTACGACCGCACGGGAAAGAATCTCCTGCAACTCACGAATGTCCTGGGCACGTGGCGTCCAGGGCTGGATGCGGCGGAAGTGCCTTCGTGGCTTTACAAACCGTCTCTTGCGGCCCCGATTGACGCGGAGAGGCTGCGCTTCAACACATCACAAGCCTACGCCGTGAACCGCATCCGGAAGCGGGGCGACAACGAGTTGCGGCTCTCGGCACACTACCTGCGGTGTGTGGAAAGACAAGAAACAGGCAACGAGTCCGCCTACCGCCTTGGAGGCGACAGCCTGACAACCACTTCCCAACAGCAGCGCCTTGCGTTGAGGAGTGACGACATGACGATTGAGTTGGAACAGCAATGCAACACAGCGCATGCCTACGGCAATGCGTCGCTCCGCTTGGCGGCACAACAAGCAGACGGCCTTTCGTCTCTTGGCGACACGTTGAGCCAGCGGGTGAGGATTCCATGCATCCACATCGTCGGCAGCCTCTACAGGCTCTATACCGTGGACAAGCACCAACTGAACCTGAAGGCCGTTGCCGACTACCATCATGAGCAAAGCGACCTGCGTGTTGCCGGCCTCCTTTCAGGTCGGCGGACCAACCTGTGGCATGCTGCCGCAAGCATGGGATGGCTGCGCACACGCACTTTCTTCTCCCATCGGCTCACTGCTCTTTTCAACGCTCAAAACCTGAACGCCGACGGCAACACGCCGCAACTCGGCCTTGCCATCACCCCTTACTGGCAATACAAACGCGACTCCTGGCTTGTCGGGCTGTCGGCATACGGACGGCTTGAGCGCTATCCCCACCAGGACGATACGTTCCTCCTTTTGGGCGGGTCGGCGTATGCGAGATGGCAGGGAAGGCGGAGAGGAGAATGGCGCTTGTCGGCGAACTACAGTGAGAAGACGGATGACGCCGCCCGATTTGCAGTGAAGCGCATCAGAAAGGATTACCGCACGACGTTTGCCACCGATGGCACGATAGGGAAGAGCCGAAGTTTGGGCGGCTCGTTCCAATACATCTACAGGCGGCCTCTGGCCGAACTCTTCTTCAATGGCGGTGTCAGTGCCGGAAGAACTTGGAGCAATGTGTCGGACGGCTTGGCCATCCAGCATGGCAATTATCTTCTGTTCATCATCAACCGCCCCTCTCAGTCAACTTCAGCACAGGCGGAAGGGGCGTTGTCGAAGGGTTTCTTCCGCCTGCACCTGAAGACAAGGATGGCCGCAAGCGTGGCATACAATCAAGGCGAGCAGGCGACGGCACCGCTTCCACAGGGGGAGCGGCGGGCCGGTGCGTCGACCATCGACTATGCCACGTCGACCTGCAAACTTTCCCCCAACGTGGAATTCACACCTTCATGGTGCGCACTGAGCTATACGGGCGACTTCCAATGGCAGCATGCTGCCGGAATGCGCACGATTTTCAGCTGGAAGCAACGGTTGTCGGCGACATCGACCTTCCGGCAGGTTGACGTGGAACTCTCGCTGACCCACTATCACAACGGGCTGCCATATGGCAAGCCGCTGAACGACCTGGTTGGCGACGCCAAAGTCGTGTGGCGCACCAAGAGGCTCAGAACCACATTGGCACTCACCAATCTTTTCGACAAGCGCGAATACGCTCTCAGCCAATATGGCGGAATCAGTACGGTCACCGACCGTTACCGTCTGCGTGGCCGCGAGCTTGTGGTGTCCTTGCAGGTCAGCTTGTAGGCTCGGCCTCACTGTCCCACGGCCTGCTTGTAGGCAAGGATGCTGTTCTGGTAGCTGGCAAACGCGTCGGTGCGGCGGTCGCGGGCCTGCTGGTAGAGCATCTGCGCCTCCAGCAAGTCCGACATGGTGGTGGTGCCCGCGTCATAGAAGTTGCGGTTCAGCCGCAGGTTCTCCGCCGACTGCTCTATGCTCCGCTCGGCAATGGTGAGCTGCTTGTAGGCCTCCACGACGTCGTTCCACGCGTCCTGCATCTTGATGAGCAGCAGCTCCGACTGGTCCTGCCGTGTGTCGACGGCTTTCTGGTAGGCTATCTTCTTCCTCCGGACGGCATGGGTGCCGCCCCACCAGTCGGAGATGGGAATGCTCACGGTGGCGAACACCATCGCGTTGCTGCGCCCGCTGATGATGTTGTTGTAGCTGTAGCCGGCGCCGACGCCCACCGACGGCAGGTTCTCGCCGAGGGTCATCTTCTCTTGCAGCTTGGCCGCGTCGACGTTCTTCTGGAGCAGCTGGTATTCCGCCGTCGACGGCAGCGCGCGCCTGTGGTCCTGCCGCAGCCCCAAGGGCGATGGAGCCTCGGCGTCGTAGCCGACGGTGAAGGCCGTGTCCTGCAAGCCGCAGTATTGTGCCAGCAGCATGCGGACGAGCGACAGGCCGTTGTTCAGCTTGAGCTTGCTGCTCTCCACGTCGTTCTGCCGGAGCTCCACCTGCAGCAGGTCGTTGCGGAGCGTCACCCCGGCCCGCACGGCCACGTCGACATCCTTGTGAATGTCGGCGAGCATCGCCGTCATGGCGTCGGCGGTCTTGAGCTTCTCCTCAAGCGACACAATCTGCCAATAGTATTGCTCGGCCGTGCGGTCGGTCTCGTTCTGCGACAGGCGCAGGCGGAGCTGGCTCACGTCCTCGCCGATGGCGGCGAGCCGGTTGCCGTTCACGATGCGTCCGCCGGCATAGACGGGCTGCAGGGCGGTGACGCCGCCGACGACCCCGTCCTTCACCAGGTTGATGCCGAAGGGCGTCTGCAGGGCGGCTAGGGCTTCGGCGGGCAGCTGCGCGGCGAGCGAGGCGGGCAGGGCGTCGCCCGCATTCACGTCGGCCGAGATGACCGACCGCATGGCGTCGAACCAGCCTCCCGTGGCGCTCACCGTGGGAAAGTATTTCGTGAAGGCCTCCCTGCGCTGCTCCTGCGCCGCCTGGATGTCGCGCTGGCCGTTGCGCATGGCGATGTTGTTCCGGCGGGCCGAGTCGAGAATCTGCTCAAGGGAATAGGAGGTTTGGGCTGTTGCGATGCAACAGACGATGCAACCGATGAGGGTCAATACAGTCTTTTTCATTTCTTCTCCGTTTTTGCGTGGGCTATCCTGCGCCTTGTGCTGCCGCTCTCCACGAGCCAGTAGGCAATGGGCAGTATGGTGAGTATGAAGAACATCGTGATGAGCGTGCCGAAGCAGATGACGGCCCCCATGGGCATCCACAGCCCCGACCGGCCGAGAATCATCGGGATGACGCCCATCGACGCTGCGGCTGAGGTGAGGAATATCGGGCGCATGCGCCGCTTGGCGCTCTCCAGGATGGCCTCCTTGGATGTGGGATGGTGCACGCCGTTCGCGTCCACGCTGCCGGCGGCTCCCTCGCGCAGCTCCTCGGCGTAGTCGTACATGATGATGGCGTTGCGCACGAGGATGCCCATGAGCGAGATGATGCCGAGGAAGCACGTCACCGACAGGTCGACGCCGGTGACCAGCATGCCCGTTGCCGCCCCGAAGAGGCACAGCGTCAGGCTGAGCATGAGCAGTAGCGCCGTGCTGATTTTGCGGAAGTGGGCCAGCAGGATGAAGAAGATGATGACGACGGCAATGGCCAGTGCGCCCACGAGCGTGGGCATGTTCTCCTCGTTGTTCTCCACCTCGCCGCCATAGCTGAGGTTGATGCCGTCGGGCAGGTGGCCCTGCTTCATCTGCTCCTGTATCTTCGCGTTCACGGCTGTGGCGTTTGTTCCCTGCGCGTTGTCGGCCAGGACGGTGATGCAGCGCATGCCGTTGCGGTGGGGTATCTGCCCGTCGTGCCACACGGTGCTGACCCTTGCCACCTGGCGGAGCGGCACCGACGACAGTCCGCCGTAGGTGGGAATCTGCTCGTTGGCGATGTCGGCCAGCGACGCGCTGTCGGCGCGTGAGCCTTTCAGGGCGACGTCCATGCCGTAGTCGCCCTCCCAGATGGTGCCGACGGTCAGCCCGCTGGTGTTGTATCGGGTGGCCATGGTGCTTTCCACCCCGAGGTTGCTCACGCCCAGGCGCGATGCGACGGTGGGGTCGAGGGAAATCTCGACGGTGGGCAGCGGCTCGTTCACGTCGTTGCGCACCAGCCGCAGGTCGCCGTTCGCCCGCAGCACCTGCGTCAGCGAGTCGGCGGTGCGCCGCAGCAGCGGCCAGTCGTCGCCCGTGAGGCGCAGCTCCACGGCGTTGGCGGCGGTGCCATATTGCAGCTGCTTGAACCGCACGTAGGCTCCGGGGAAGGCGTTCTCATATTTCGGGCGGTACTTTTCGAGCACCTCCACGGTGGCCTTCTCCGACTTCGTGTTCACGATGAACTGCGCATAGTTCGTGCCGGCGAACTGCGGGGCGTAGCCGGCCTGGAAGCGCGGCGAGGCCATGCCCTTGAACGACGCTATCGACACCACGCGGCCGTCCTGCCTGATGATGTGCTCCAGCGAGTCGGCCAGGGCCGTGGTGCGCTCCAGCGACGTTCCCGTGGGCAGGTAGATTTCCACGGCGAACTGGTTGCGGTCGGCGGTGGGCATGAGGCGCTGCGGCAGCCGGCCAATCAGCACGATGCCGGCGACGATGCTCGCCAGGCCTGCGCCCAGCGTGATGTAGGGATGGCGGAAGCAGCAGTCGATGAGCCGGTTGTACGACGACTGGAGGATTTCGAGGAACGACTTGTGCTTCCTCTTGGCTCCCGTCTTCATCGGCTCGCGGATGAAGTGGAACTGCAAGAACGGCACCACGAGCTCGGCCACCACCAGCGAGACGAGCAGGATGATGGTGATGGACCACGGGAAGAGCTTGATGAAGTCGGCCATGTCGCCGTGCATGGTGATGAGGAGCGGGAAGAACGTCACCGAGATGGCGAGCGTGGCCGAGAAGATGGAGCGGAAGAAGTGCTTCGCGCTCTGTATGGACGCCTCCCACCGGGGCACGCCCTCGCCGAGCAGCTCGACGTAGGAGTCGATGATGACGATGGAGTTGTCGACAATCATTCCCAGCGTGACTATCAGCGCGGCGAGGGTCACCGTGTTGAGCTCGATGCCGAAGGCGTAGAACAGCCCGAGCGAGATGAAGATGCTGATGGGGATGGTGCTCGACGCCACCAGCGCCACGCGCATGGGCATGAGCAGCATCACCACGATGACGACGGCCACGATGGCGATGAGCAGCTCGCGCAGGAAGTTCCACACCGACGCCGAGACGACGTGCGGCTGGTCGGTAATCTTGAAGAGCGTCACGTCGCGGGGTAGCGTCTTCTTGAAGCCGTCGAGCTTCTTGTCGATGTCGGCCCCCATCTCGGTGATGTTCTTCCCCTGCTTCATCTCCACGCTCAGCACGAGGCACTTGTGGCCGTTGTTGGTCACGAAGGAGGTCTTCTCGGGATACTCCTTCCTGACCGTGGCCACGTCCTTCAGCCGGACCACATTGCCCGAGGGCGACGCGTAGACGATGGTCTGCTCCACGTCGTTCACGGCATTGAGCGACCGCGTGACGTAGATGGGCTCGTCCATGCCGTCGCCTTTCTTCGTGCCGGCCATCGTCTCGAAGCCCTTGCCCAGCAGCCTCAGGGCGATGGTCTGCTCGCTGATGCCGTACTTTGCCAGGCGGCCGGCGTCGAGGCTGACGGCAATCTGCTCCTTCTGCTCGCCGAGCACGTTCATGCGCCCCACGCTCTCTATCTTGCGCAGCGAGTCGCGCAGCGCCGTCATGTAGTCGTGCATCTCGCGGTAGGTCTTCTCGTCGCTCTCCATGGTGATGAGCAGCGCCGACGTGTCGCCGAAGTCGTCGTTCACCTGCACGGCCAGCACGCCCTTGGGCAGCTGCGACTTGAACGCGTTGACGCCGTGCTTGAACTTCGACCAGAACTCGTCCTTGTCGTTCAGCTCGTCGTTGAGCTCCACCTGGATGATGCTCACGCCATTGCGCGAGTACGACTTCGTCTTGGCCTTCTTCACCTCCTTGTAGGTGAAGATGTAGTTCTCTAGCGGCTTCGTCACCTGCTCCTCCACGTCCTCGGCCGACGCGCCGGGGTAGGCGGCGACGACGACTCCCTGCCGGATGGTGAAGTCGGGAAACTCGTTCTTGTTCATCTTGGCCAGCCCGAACACGCCGAAGGCTATCAGGCACGACGTGATGAGGATGACGATATGGTGGTAGTGCATCGCCCATTCCACGATGCCCAGCTTCTGCTTTTCCATAATCCTGTCTGTTCAATAGTCCTTATTCGGTGACGGCCATGCCGCCCGACACCTTCTGCTGCCCCGTGACGATGACCTTGTCGCCGGCATGCAGGCCGCTGGCGACAGCCACCTTCCCGCCCACGTTGCCGCCCGTGGTGACGTAGGTCTGCCGGGCTTTGCCCCCCACGACCGTCCACACGAACGTGCGGTTGTCGGCGTCTATCTGGATGATGTCCGCCGGGAGGAGTATGGAGCCGCTTGAGCGGGGCGCGCCGCCGGCTGTCGGGGCCGTGGTGGTCACCTCGGCAATCATGCCCGGCAGCAGCTGGTGGCCGGGGTTGGCCACGAGCGCCTTCACGTCGTAGGTGTGGCTGAGGGCGTCGGCCGAGACGTTCTTCTCGGTGATGCGCCCCGTGAGCGTCTTGCCGCCCAGGGCGTCGACCCTGACGCTGACGGTGGCGCCGTTGGCGAGGTTGGAGATTTCGCTCTCGGGAACGCTGATCTTCACCTTCACCTGGTCTATCTTCACCAGGGTGACGACGGGCATCCCCGGCGCAACGGTCTGCCCGGCCTCCACCTGCTTCTTCGAGATGTAGCCGCCGAAGGGCGCGTAGAGGCGCGTGTCGCCGAGCCCTTTGCTGGCAATGCGCTCCTGGGCCCGCGCCCCCTCCAGAGCCGAGCGGGCCTGCTCGGCCTTGCTCTGTGCCTCCGTCCACTTGATGTCGGGCAGCGACCCGTTGTCGTGCATCATCTTCATGCGCTTGTAGGCGTCCTGCGCCTGGCGGTAGGCGGCCTCGGCCTGCTGCACGCCGGAGCGTGAGAGGGCGACGGTGTTGGTGGCGTCCTGCGCGTCGACCACGCCGATGAGCTGCCCCTTGCCCACCACCTGGCCTTCGTCCACAAGCAGCTGCTTCAGCGTGCCGCCGGTGTTGAAGCTCAGCGCCACGCCGTTCGTCTCCTCCACGGTGCCCGTGTAGCTCTGGCCGACGCCGGCTGAGCCCGTGCCGACGGTCTCGGTCGTCACCTTGACGGGCTGCGGCTGCTCCGCCTCCTTCTTTCCACTGCAACTGCAAACCGCCAGTAACGTCAGCAGTCCAACGATTGTCCTTGTCTTCATATCTCTGCTTTTTGTTGTTTTGCTGCTGCAAAATTGGACATAATCGTCCGGAAAGCGATGTCCGATTTCGCATTTTGAATATCATATTTTGCGATTTCGTCCGTTATAGAACATAGAAGGATATGTTCAGGACATTGCTTTCTCGCAAGAAATGGCCAATTTTGCAACAAAAAGGAACGTATGGAAAAGGAAGAAATGACAATCAGGGGCCTGGCCGAGCAGCAGATCATCTCCATCGACTACTCCGACGACGACATCGTCATCATCGACAATGTGCGGCAGCTCGCCGAGCCGAGCCCCACGCGCATCCGCATGAACCTCATCGCCATCGCCATGAAGGGCAAGGCGCAGGTCTCGCTGGCCGGCCGCACCCTCGCGTTCGGCGAGAACCAGCTCTTGCTGTGCCCGCCCAACACCGTGTTCACCGACCTGATGTTCAGCCCCGACTTCGAGTTCCGCGCCATGTTCTGCACCAACAGCATCATACAAAGTTTCCTGCGGGAGAAGATGAGCATCTGGAACGAGATGGTCTATGTGCAAAAGAACTATATGTTGAGGATGGAGGCCCGCGACACCGAGTTCCTCTCGTGCTTCTCTGAAATCATGCAGTTGCTGGTGAACGCGCCCGCCGAGCACTATCCCTACCGTAGGGAGTGCATACAGGGACTGCTGCGCACGGCCCTGCTGGGCCTTTGCGGAATGATGAGAAACGCCATTCCCGGCACGTTGCCACCCGCCGGCACGCAGGGCGAGAGCCTCTTCCAGCGGTTCCTGGGCCTCATCAACAACGAGCAGCTGAAGGGGCGCACCGTCGAGCAGTACGCCTCCATGCTTTGCGTCTCGCCCAAATACTTGTCGGTGGTGTGCAAGAAGAACTCCGGCAAGACGGCCCGGGAGTGGATTCGCGAGCACACGCTGGAGGAAATCAGGTATTGTCTGAAGCAGACCGACATGCCGATGAAGCAGATTGCCGACCGCCTCGGCTTCGCCAACCCTTCGTTCTTCGGCAAGTACGTCAAGGAGCATTTCGGCATGACGCCCATGCAGTTCCGCATGAGCTGACACGCCGGCGTGCCCCCGCCCGCCGCCTAGGCGAACAGGGTCTGCACCAGCACCATGTAGGCGGCGGTGCCGCCGAGGATGGAGACGAGCATCTGCCGCTTCCAGGCGTGCAGCAGGGCGGTGACGGCAATGCCCAGGAGCTCGGGCAAGCCGAAGTAGCCCGACAGGAAAGGCACGTCCTTCAGACAGTAGACGACGAGCATGCCG
>CAZVWX010000046.1:0-8641 GCA_964631105.1 uncultured Prevotella sp.
CGCTTGATGGCCCAGTCGAATCTGATGTATCTGTCTTTGAGTTCAGCCATGGTATCGTGATTTTTCGCGCGACAAAGATAGTGCAAAAAGGGCAGAAAGCAAAATGTTTCTCCTCTTTTTTGCCGGATTCTTTTCCGCCCCCGCCCCGCAATCCGGGGCGGGGTGGGAGGGATGCGGCGTAACTTAACGACTGCAAAGACAAGTTAACAAGCCTTAAATGATTGATGGGAAATGTACAACGTAACGAGGAAAGGCGTACATTTGCAGTGTAATAGTTGAATAGTACACTATATAACAGAATAGATATGATTACAGTGAATCACCTCACCTATGCCTACCGGGGCAACCGCACGCGCGTGTTCGACGACTTCTCGCTCACGCTCGGCCACAGTGGCATCTATGGACTGCTGGGCAAGAACGGCGCCGGCAAGTCCACCCTGCTCTATCTCGTCTGCGGCCTGCTGCGCCCCGTGGCCGGCACTGTCGCCATCGACGGGCGGACGAGCTTCGACCGTCGGCCCGCGATGCTCGCCGACCTCTTCCTCGTGCCCGAGGAGTTCGACCTGCCCGAATGCACGCTGCGGCAGTTCGTCCGTGTGAACAGCGTGTTCTATCCCCGCTTCAGCCACGAGCTGCTCGCCGAGTGCCTGAGCGACTTCGAGCTCAGTGTGGAGGCCGACCTGCGGAGCCTGTCGATGGGGCAGAAGAAGAAGGTGTACATCAGCTACGCGCTGGCCACGAACACCAGCCTCGTGCTGATGGACGAGCCCACCAACGGCCTCGACATCCCCTCGAAGCACCTCTTCCGCCAGGTGGTGGCCCGCCACATGACGGCCGACCGCACGCTCGTCATCTCCACCCACCAGGTGCACGACATCGAGCGCCTGCTCGACCACATCGTCATCATCGACCAGAGCCGCGTGCTCCTCGACGCCTCCACCGACGACATCACCCGCCGCTACGCCTTCCGCACGCTGCCAGCCGCCGAGGCCTCCGCCGCCGTCTATGCCGAGCCGAGCATGGGCGGCGTGAGCGCCATCGTGGGCCGCAAGCCCGGCGAGGAGGAGACGCAGCTGAACCTGGAGCTGCTCTTCGACGCCGCCATCTCAGGGAAACTCAACCAACAATAACCCGCAAAACATCCATTCCCCAACATGCAAGACTTCAACTTCACCCGATTCCGCCAGACGCTCCTCAGCCAGCTGCTGCGCCAGCGCCGCCTCTGCGCCGTCAGGGCCGCCGTGCCCGTCGTGGTCACCCTCGTGCCGTGCCTGTGGCTGCTGCTGATCCACGTCACACTCTTCACGGAGCCTGCCAGCACCGGCTACCTCGACGTGGTCGCCGTCCTCTTCGACGCGGCCCTCATCATCTACCTGCTCACCTTCGGCGCCTTCATCGTCGACGACCTCGGCACGCGCAAGCGCCGCACCGAAGCCTTCCTGCTGCCCGCCAGCCGCCTGGAGAAGTTCGCCAGCCGCTACGTCTTCCTGCTTGTGGCGCCCGTGGCGGCCTTCCTCGCCGGCTGCGTGGTGGCCGACGGCGCGCAGGCCCTGCTCTTCCTGCTCTTCACCGGCCACTGCGACAGTCTGCTGTGGCAGATGTTCGGCCCCGAGCCAGCCGTCCGGGTGACTGACGCCGCCGGGGGAGCCGGATGCGCCGCCGCCTTCTGCGCGCTCTGGCTTGTCCATGCGCTCTTCCTGCTGCTCGGCACCGTCTTCCGCCGCCACGCGTGGATCAAGAGCGGCCTGGTGCTCGTGGGCCTCGTCGTGACGCTCGCCGTCGCCGTCTCGATGTGCGCCATGGGCGTGCTCAACCTCATCTACGGCGAGGGCAACTACAACGTCGTCGTCATCGACAGCCCCTGGACCACGTATGCCTGCATCGCCGTCTGCCTGGCGCTCACCGCCCTCAGCTACTGGGCCGCCTTCCGCCTCTATTCGCGCATGCAGGCCGACGCCGGCAGGTGGTACAACTTCTGATGCCAACAGACAAAGAAAACTGCGAGAAATCAAGCCCCAAACTGCAAGCGACAAATCATGAAAAAGATTCTCATCCTCCTCCCCGCCCTCGTCCTCCTGGCCGCCCTCAGCGCCTGCCGCGTCGAGAAAGTCCAAGACGACGGCCCCCAGGTGACGCGCCACATCCAGGCCGCCGGCTTCAGCAGCATCGCCCTCGCCATCCCCGCCGAGGTCACCTACATCCCCTCCGACACCTTCGGCGTGGACGTCAGCGCCTCCGAGGACGCCATCCGCAAGCTCGACATCCGGGTGAAGGGCGGCCAGCTCTGCATCGGGACGAAAGACCGCACCGACCGCGACGGCAACCATTACATCGTCTTCAACGGCAGGCACAACAGCACCAGCATCACCGTGCGTGCCCCACGCCTCACCGGCGTGCTCGTGGCCGGCAGCTGCTCGTTCGTCTGCAACGACACCCTGCGCACCGACCGGTTCGACTTTACCGTCGAGGGCTCGGGCAGCATCGACGCCAAGTGCATCGAGGCCGAGAGAGTGACCATCTCCGTGGCCGGCTCGGGCGACATCGACGCCGCACTCGCCCGCGTGGCCCTCACCGACATCAGCATTGCCGGCTCGGGCGACGCCGACGTGAGCTTCGCCGCCTGCACGGACGTGCACATCGGCGGCAGGTGCTCGGGCGACATCGACGTCGACGGCGACGTGGGAAGTCTCTCCAAGAACATCGCCGGCTCGGGCGACATCGACACCGACAAGCTCATCATCAAGAAATAAAAGGAACCAGAGAAAGGAATCCCGCCTATGACATTCAGCGGCAACAAAGCCATCTATCTGCAAATGGCCGACCGCCTCTGCGACGACATCCTGGCCGGACGCTACCAGGCCGACGGGCGCATCCCCTCGGTGAGGGAGTACGCCGTGGCCCTGGAGGTGAACACCAACACCGCCGTGAAGGCCTACGACGAGCTGGCCCGCCGGGGCGTCGTCTACAACCGGCGCGGGCTGGGCTACTTCGTGGCCGCCGACGCCCTGGACCGCATTCGCCGCCACCGGCGCGGTGAGTTCTTCGGCGAGCTGCTGCCCGAGGTGTTCCGCCAGATGCGCATGCTCGGCATCGGCATCGACGAGGTGGAGAGCCGGTGGCTGGCCGGCGAGGCACCGGACGGCGCGTCACCCAGCAGATAGCGGCGACGGACAAGAATCCCATCACAGACCATTCATACACACTTGACATGAAACATATCCTCATGGCCGCGGCGCTGCTCGCCGCGGCACACCCGACGCTGCCCGCCAGCGCACAAGCCACAGCCGACAGCATCGCCACCACCACCGCCCCTGACAGCACCGCCGCCGACTCGGCCGACTACTGGAAGCAGCTGGACCTGGGCGAGGTGAGCGTCACCGCCGCCCGGAAGCTGGTGAAGGACGACATCGACAAGATGACCTACGACATGGCCGCCGACGGGGAGGCGAAGACGAAGACCACCCTGGAGATGCTGCGCAAGGTGCCCCTGGTGACCGTCGACGGCCAGGAGAACATCCGCGTGAAGGGCTCGCAGGACTTCAAGATTTACCGCAACGGCCACCCCGACCCGTCGCTCGAAGGCGAGAACGCCAGCAAGGTGCTCAAGTCGATGCCGGCCAGCTCCATCAAGAAGATTGAGGTCATCACCGAGCCCGGGGCCAAGTACGACGCCGAGGGCACCTCGGCCATCATCAACATCGTGATGAAGGACAACGCCTCGCTCAGCGGCCTGTCGGCCACGCTGTCGGTACGCGCCAACGACGCGGGCAGCTGGCAGTCGGGGGCCAACGTCACCACGCAGCTGGGCCGCCTCACCCTGTCGGCCGACTACGATTTCGTGCAGGCGCGGGGACGCACCACCGAGGAGCGGTCGCAGTCGCTGACCGCCTACACCGGCAGCGGCGAGAGCCAGACGAACGACCAGACGCAGCGGGGCCCCATCCGCCTGCACTTCGGCAACCTGTCGGCCTCCTACGAGATGGACTCGCTCAACCTGCTCTCGCTCTCGGGCGGCGGCTACTACGTGCTGCCCGACGTCGACGGCACGGCCCGCTCCGTGCGCAGCGGCGCCGACGGCTCGCGCGTCTACAGCCTCGCCGTGGCGTTCGCCACGCCGGAGTACAACCAGTATGAGCTGCACGGACGCGCCGACTTCCAGCACAAGACGCGCCGCGACGGCGAGGTGCTCACCCTGAGCTATATGGGGCGGGCCTCGCGGCAGAACCAGAACATCGACCAGGCCTTCGGCGAGCTCGTCGACGTGCCCTTCGGCTACACCGCCATCGCCCAGCGCCAGCACGAGCGGTCGGAGGAGCAGACCGTGCAGGCCGACTACGTGCGCCCGCTGGGCAAGGGCCACAAGGCGGAGGTGGGCGCAAAGTACATCCACCGGTCCAACAAGAGCCACACCGTGATGGACTACGCGGGCGACGAGGCCCTCGACAGCGACTCGCGCTTCAGCCACACCACGCAGGTGGCCGCGGCCTACGCCGAGTGGATGGCCGCCGTGGGGCCCTGGAGCCTCCGGGCGGGCCTGCGCTACGAGTACAGCCACATGCGGGCCAGCTACCCCGACCACTCGGCCGAGGGCTTCGGCAAGAGCCTGGGCGACTGGTGCCCGTCGGCCAGCGTGCAGTTCAAGATTGACGACGCCAACTCGCTGCGCGCCAACTATGCCACCACCATCAACCGCCCGGGCATCGACTATCTGAACCCCGCCCGCGTGGAGGACCCCACCAGCATCGAGACCGGGGCGCCAGGGCTGGGCAGCTCGCGCAACCAGCGGCTCGCCCTCACCTACACCCACGTGTCGCCGAAGCTCACGCTCAGCATCAACCCCGTCTATGCGTTCTCGAACAACCAGATTGGCGACCTGAGGCGCGTCGTCGACGGCAAGCGGTGGCACAGCTACGGCAACGAGAACCGCGTGCGCCGCTTCGCCACTTGGGTCTACGTGCAGGCGAGCCCCTGGGCCACGGGCACGCTCTCGGCCAATGTGGGGGCGGGCTACCGGTGGATGCGCAATCCCAGCCTCGGCATGGAGCTGGGCCGCTGGTGCGGCGAGGTGAGCGCACACTTCCAGCAGAAGCTGCCGTGGCGCCTCGTGCTCGGCCTGGGCGGCGGATGCAGCCTCGGCCACGAGGTGAGCTCGGTGTATGGCGTCGGCGGCAACTGGTCGTACCACTATGCCAACCTGCAGCGCAGCTTCCTCAAGGACGACCGCCTCACCGTGGAGCTCTGGGCGCAGAACCCCTTCGAGCGCCACTCCGTCTACCGCTCGCGCACGCTCCAGGGCGACTACACCGGCTGGCAGCGCACCGTGCGTTGCAACAGGCAGTTCGGCGTGGTGGTGTCGTGGCGCATCGGCTCGCTCAAGACCCGTGTGAAGACGGCCGACCGCACCATCGAGAACGACGACGTGGTGGGGGGCATCAAGCAGAAGGGAGCCAAGTGAACGCCCTTGCAGGGCATGCGGCCGGCACAAGGCACGGGCCTTGCAAGTGGACGCGGCGCAGCGGCGGATGTGGGCACGGTAGCAGGCGTGGCGGCGCGGCCCATCCCAAATTCCTCGTCGAAAGGCGCGGAATTTGGGATTTTCTTTGTAAGTTTGCAGCCGGAACGCTTACACACCCATCACGATGACGGAATCACTCAAGGAGAAAACGGCCAGGGGGCTCTTCTGGGGAGCCCTGAACAGCGGCGTGACGCAGGTGCTGAACCTCGTGTTCGGCATCGTGCTCGGACGGCTGCTCACGCCCGGCGACTACGGACTGGTGGGCGTGCTCGCCATCTTCACGGCCATTGCCGGCAACCTGCAGAGCAGCGGCTTCTCGCAGGGGCTCATCAACCTGAAGCACCCCACGCGGCGCGACTACAGTTCGGTGATGTGGTTCAACATCCTCGTGAGCGTGGCCTGCTATGCCGTGCTCTTCGCCGCCGCGCCCCTCATCGCCCGCTTCTTCCACGACCCGAGGCTCACGCCGCTCTCGCGGCTGGTGTTCCTCACCTTCGTCATCTCCTCGCTCGGCATCACGAGCAACGCCTACATGACCAAGAACATGATGAACCGCGAGCTGGCGGTGTGCGGGGCGGTGGCCCTGGCGGGGTCGGGGCTGGTGGGCGTGGCCCTGGCCGTGGCGGGCTTCGCCTACTGGAGCCTGGCGTGGCAGCAGCTGGCCTACATCACGCTGCTCAACCTCTGCCGTTTCCACTACACGCCGCGCCTGCTCTGCCCGAGGCCCGACTTCGGACCCGTGAGGGGGATGTTCCGCTTCAGCGTGAAGATTCTGGTGACCAACATCATCAACACGCTCAGCCAGAACCTGCTCACCTTCATCTTCGGCCGCCTCTACCCCATGCGGGCCGTGGGCAACTTCTCGCAGGCCTACAAGTGGAACAACATGGCGGGCAGTGTGGTGGCCAACGCCGTGGGGCAGATAGCCCAGCCGGTGATGGTGGCCGTCGGCGGCGAGCGGGGGCGCGAGGTGCAGGTGTTCCGCAAGATGATGCGGTTCACGGCGTTCCTCTCCTTCCCCGTGCTGCTGGGCCTGGCGCTGGTGTCGCGCGAGTTCATCCTCATCACCGTGGGGCCGCGGTGGGAGGGTTGCGTGGCGCTGCTGCGCCTGCTCTGCCTGGGCGGGGCCTTCTTCCCCTTCTACACACTCTACCAGAACCTGGTGGTCAGCAGCGGGCGCTCCGACCTCTACCTGTGGTGCAACGTCGGGCAGGTGCTGTTGCAGCTGGCCGTGGTGGTGCTCTTCCGGCGGGCGGGCATGGTGGCGATGGTGGCGGCCTACTCGGCCACGATGGTGCTCTGGCTCGGCGCGTGGCAGCTTGCGGCCCACCGCCTCGTGGGCCTGCGCCTGGCCGACACGCTGGCCGACCTGCTGCCCTTCCTGCTGGCGGCGGCGGCCACCATGGCGGCCACGTGGGCGGCCACTTGCTGGCTGCACGGCACGGTGGCGCTGTTGCTGGCGCGTGTGGCCGTGGCCGCGCTGGTTTATTATGCCGTCATGCGGGCGGCTCACGTGGTCATTCTCGACGAATGCGTGGCGTTTCTGAAGGCGCGCCTGAGGGGCCGCAAGGCGTCGGCCAGCGACAGCCGGCAGCGGTAGAGGCGTTTCAGCAAGAGATATTCCGCCCGGGCCAGAGGCGCCGTGGCGCGGCGGGCGAGCAGCGCGTCGGCCAGGCGGAAGACCGCGCCGCGGGGCGGAAATCCCAATTGCCTCCGCACCTCGTCGATGGGCGTTCCGGCACGCACGGCCTGCCAGCAGGCGTTGACGAGGCCCACGCGGGCGGCCAGGCGGCAGCGGTGGCCGTGGTCCTCACGTTGCAGGAAGTTGATGACGAGCCGGTTGGCGGCGAGCACGGAGCCGACGTGGCGGGGCGAGACGCCGTCGCTGAAGGAGCCCTCGCGGTCCATGCGGTAGTGGTAGACCACGGCGGGCGTGGTGGCGCGTGTGGCGCAAAAGGCCAGCCGGCACATCACGGAGTAGTCTTCGGCCTGGTCGACGCCCTCGGCGAAGCTGATGGCGTGGGCGGCGAAGAGGCTCCGGCGGATGAGGCGGGCCCATAGCTGGTGGCTCACCGTGTTCTGCAGCACCATGAGCTCGGCGTAGTGGCGGTTGCCTGGGGGCAGCTCGGGGGACGTCTGCCGGCCTCCCACGAGGCGGTCGAAGGCCCCGTCGACGATGTCGGCGCCGGTGGCACGCTGCCGCTCCACGAGCCGCTCCACGGCGTCGGCGGGCATGAGGTCGTCGCTGTCGGCAAAGCAGACGAAGTCGCCCGTGGCATGGCTCATGGCGGTGAGGCGTGCGGCACCCGACCCGCGGTTGTGGTCGTGGCGCACGATGGCGACGGCGGCGGCACGCTCGGGATGGCGGGCCACGGCGGCCTCCGCCTGGAGGCACTGCTCCACGTTGACGCCCAGAGGCTTCTCGGTGAACACGTGCTTCCCGGCATCCAGCGCGGCCTCGATCTGCCAGCAGTGCTCAGAGGAGGTGGTCACGATGGCCACGGCATCGATGTCGGCCTTGGCCAGCATCTCCTTGTAGTCGGTGTACACGTCGGTGACGCCCAGCTCGCTCTTGGCATACTCCAGCTCGGCGGGGGCGATGGAGCAGGCGGCGGTCAGCTCCGCATTGGGGATCTTATAGGCGATGTTGGCGGCGTGGACCTTTCCCAGACGGCCCAGGCCGGCGATACCGATCTTCAGCTTCTTCATAACAGTGGTTCCTTTCGTACTTTCAGTTTTTTAAAACGCTTTTACAAATTATCCCAAGATATACCGCCGTTTTGCGGCGGTATATCAGGTATACAAATGGAAATTACTTCGCAGCAGCCAGACGACGACGCTTTGCCTCGCTCTCCTGACGGATCACGTCCATCAGAACGGCCAGGATGATGACCAGACCCAGGACCACGTTCTGCACAGCAGAGTCGATGGACAGCAGGGTGAAGCCGTTACGCAGGACAGAGATGATCAGGCAGCCGATCATGGTGCCGAACATGGTGCCCTTGCCGCCGTTGAAGGAGGCGCCGCCGATGATGCAGGCAGCGATGGCGTCGGTATCATAGGGCTGGGTAGCGTTGGAGCCGTTGCAGATGCCGGAACGGCCCACGGAATAGATACCGGCCAGAG
>CAZVWX010000047.1:0-8398 GCA_964631105.1 uncultured Prevotella sp.
GTCTTGCCGGTGGTCTTCGCGGGTGTGAGGTTGAAGTATTCGGTCACGTCCTCGTTGAAGCCCGTGGTGTAGACGCGCACCTCGGGCACGGTGGAGGTCACGCCCGTGGTGGTGACAATCTCGGTGGGCACAATCTTCATGTAGGTCGGCTCAGCCTGGGCGACGCTGTAGGTGACGGTCTGCTGCGAGCCGGCGTCCCAGGTCTGGTGGTTGCTGGGCATGATGGCGTAGTTCAGGCTCACGTTGCCCTCGCCGTAGAAGGTCATGAAGAGGTGGTCGTCGCCGTGGTTGCGCTTGGTGAGGTAGCGTGTGCCGTGCTTGCGCACCATGGATGTGGTGCCGTCGGCGTTTTTCACCTCCACATACTGGTAGGTGTCGTCGTCGACATAGTTCGACGGCCATTCGTCCTCCACCCATGTGTTGTCCCAGCTCTGGTAGTACTTGCTGACGAGCTTCACCTTCACGTTGCCGTCAGAGGGATAGTTGCTTCCTTCTGATTCGGCCGTGGTGGCGTCGTACAGGTTGTCGTCGGGCACGAAGACGGAGTAGATGAAATCCGACTTGCTGTAGAGCAGCGAGTCCTCGGGCTGCGAGTCGAGCGTCTCGTCCTTGAAGTATCCCTCCACGTTGAAGCGGTTCTCGGTGTTCATCTCGAAGCCCTTGGCCAGCGTCACCGTCGAGGGGTCGGGGGTGAAGACCATCTTCGGCGCGTGCTTCATGCAGTGGTAGATGAACTGGTTGCTCTTCAGCTGGTAGACGTTGGTGTTCAGGTTGGTGTTGGTGTTGGTGGCATCATCGTCGTTGTCCTTCTCCTGCCCGTAGAGCAGTCCCTTTATCGTGTACACCTTGTCGACGGTGTTTCCCTCTTCATCAGTTTCCTGCACCACCTGCGGCTTGGCGTAGATGCGCGAGTAGTCGCCGTTGAGCGTCGGATTGTACCCGCCGTCGTAGGGATAGGCCTGCACCTCGATGAGGTAGTCGTCGGGGAATTCCTGAATCTCGTTGGTGCTGATTTCCACCTTGCTCAGGTCGGTGACGCCCCCGGCGCCGTCGCGCCGGTAGACACTGTTGTTGATGACCACCTCCCGGGTGTTCTCAGCATAGGAGTAGCGCCAGGTGGCGTCGAGCGCGTCGTTGCTCAGCGGGTCCGTATAGGCGTCGAAGGGATTGTCGCTGAAGTTGTAGAACACGCTTTCGGGCTTGCCCGTTCCTAGTCTGAAGCCGAAGGTGGTTTCGTCTTTCAGCCCAGAATAGTTCGACGACCAGTCGTCGGAGGCTCCCTTTTCCACCTCGTGTCCGAAGTAGATGTAGAAGTATTGGGTGACGTCGTTGCCGTACTCGTCGGTGATGACGGGCACGAGCGACTTGTAGGTGCGCGTGTACTGGTCGCCCGAGGCCACGGTCATGCGGTAGTGCGACAGCTCGTGCTTGTCGTCCTTGAAGTTGATGTAGGTTTTGATTTTCTTCGAGTCGTCATTGCTGTCGGTCAGCGACATGGCCCGCGACAGCACCTTCACGTTGAAGGTCTTCACGTCGTCGCCCACGACTTCAGCTCCCGCTGTGGTGGGTGTGGCGGTGATGGTGAGCGTGCCCGTAACGGCGTCCTCGCTTCCGGCTGTGGAGGCGAAGGACACGGGCGTGCCCGTCACGTTGACGGTCGTCGTGGTGCCATCGGCATTGGTTTCGGTCGTCGTCTTGATGGTTCCATCCGCATTCAGGACATTCATGTCCGCGTCGAGCGTATTGCCATCCTTGTCGAGGAAGTGGAACTTGTCGTCCGTGCCGAAGGCATAGCTGAGGGTGTAGTTGGATGTGTAGTCGGTGCCGCTGGCGGTGAGGCTCACCGTGGGCAGCGTCTGGGTGTAGGCTTCCCAAGTGGTGGTTCCGTCCGTCTGCGACTTCTCCACCGTGAAGGTTGTGACCTGCGGTTCGTCGGAGTCGCTGGTCAGGGCCTTGGTGCCCTCCGACACGCTCATCGTCGTCGTGACGGGCTGCACCGTAATCTCGCACTCGCCCGACGCGTCAGTGTAGGTGCTTGTCCACTGCGTGGTGGGGCTGGCGGTGACCCTCACCTTGAACTTGCCGCGCTTCGAGCCGACGGTCACCGCGCCATAGCGGTAGCTCACCGACGAGCCCGTCGTCGGGTCGACGGTGGCGTCCTTGCCGTTCACCTCGGTGAGGGTGGTAATCGGATTGTCCACATAGGTGCCGTCGCTCTGCTTCTGCTCTTCTATAATAATATAGGTGTACTTGAACCGCGAGCGGATGGGAGTCGTGCTCCCACTGACGGAGATGTTCAAGGTCGCGGCCCCGACCGAGCCGCCGACAGTGGGCGTCGTGTTGGCATAGCTGAGTGTGACCGTCGGCGTCACCGTGGTGGCGTCACCGTCGTCGGGCGTTCGGGCACTCAGCGTCGTGCTCACCCCTCCCAGCAGGAAGAGGAGCATGAGGAATAGCAGGCTGCGGCCTGCTTGCTTACATCTGTTGTTGTGCATGCTCTTGAACTTTTCTTGTTTTATTTTACTGATTTCTTGTTCCGTTTCTTAGCCTTGCTATCCTGTGCCTGTGCTGTCCGTTCTGCCCCAAGGCCACTGCCGCGCGGCGCGTTGGCGGGGCGTCGCCCCGCGGCCGGCGCACTGGGCGGGCCGGTCTGGTGTCGGTGAGTGTCTGGGTGTTACAAGTTTTTTCGTATCTCTTCATACGGGCGGAACGCCTTCCGCATCATCGCTTGCATGTAAATTCGGTGCAAAGTTACACATTTTATTTGAATGCGCGTATGCGGAAAGCGCAAAACTTTTGCATTTTAACATTTCGCCCCGCCCGTGTACCCGCACGGGGCAGCCGTGCGGGCCGCCACCGCCGGAATGGGTGTCGGCGGACACCATGCGGCCATTCCGAACGCCCTTGCAGGGCGTGCGGGCCGGCACAAGGCACGAAACGACGGAACGGCGTTTTGAACGTTCCACCATTGCACCGCCGGATGACGCAGGTGCCGCCGTTACCGTCTGGAACATCGGCGACGGACGACGGGCAGTCATATCACCACGCGGCCATTCCGAACGCCCTTGCAGGGCGTGCGGGCCGGCACAAGGCACGGCCCCTGCCGTGGACACGACGCTGCGGGCCGGGGCAATGGGCGTGGCGGATGGCCCCTGCCGTTGCGACGACGCTGCAGACGGAGGGACACGGCGTGGCGGCACATGGACCACACCTGTTGGCATCGCCGTCACTCTGCTTAGAATTACATTTACATCATTCAGACCCTTCCGAAAAATCCGATTTTCCAGAAAGTCAGAACATTCCGCATTTTTGCGACATTCAGCGAAGTATTTTCCTCGATTTGCTTACGGTTTTGTAAAGATGCGAGAAAAATAGGGGGTCAATCGGAAGAACGGCCTTCTTCGGTCCGAAGAACGGCCTTCTTTGCCTCGAAGAACGGCCTTCTTCGATGCCAAGAAGGCCACTTACACTTTGCAAGAAGGCCGTTCTTCGAATCGATGGGAGAATAGTTGACAATGCAAGTCGCCCGCGCATGATGGAAAGCAAGGCCAGTCGCCTGCCGTGGGGCACAGCCCCGGCGAGGCTGCATCGCCGTCCTTTGGGGGCGCGCGGTGGAACCATCGGGCGGTGGAACGCCCTTGCAGGGCGTGCGGGCCGGCACAAGGCACGGCCCCTGCCGTGGGCACGACGCTGCAGCTGACATGGACAACACCGGCGCGGAAGCCCCGCGCGGGGCGGTTGTAACCGAAATGTAACCGAAATGTAACCGAAAAGAGAAGAAAAAGTTGTTCCTTTGCCAGCGAAAGGCTATCTTTGCAAACGAACCTTCCCCGCACGACGGGGCACGCTCCCTGCCGGACGGAGAAGAAACCGAAACCCGGCACGACGGGCACATCCCCCTGCCGGACGGAGAAGAAACCGAAACCCGCACGACGGGCACATCCCCCTGCCGGACGGAGAAGAAACCGAAACCGACACGACGGGGCACATCGCCCCCTGCCGGACGGAGAAGAAACCGAAACCGAAGCCCGACGGGGCACATCGCCACCCCTGCCGGACGGAGAAAAAGGAAAAAGAAATGATGGAAGAGGAAAAAGAAAGAAAGGAACGCATCCTGGTGGTGGACGACGAGGACGACCTGTGCGAGATTCTCAAGTTCAACCTGGAGACGCAGGGCTACGCCGCCGACACGTGCTCCTCGGGCGAGGAGGCCCTGGAGCGCGGCGTGGCCGGTTACGACCTGGTGCTGCTCGACGTGATGCTGGGCGGCATGAGCGGGTTCGCCGTGGCCCGCCGCCTGCGCCAGGACGAGGCCACGCGGCACGTGCCCATCATCTTCCTCACCGCCAAGGGGGCCGAGAACGACAAGGTGACGGGCTTCAACCTCGGCGCCGACGACTACATCGCCAAGCCGTTCTCCATCCGCGAGGTGCTGCTGCGCGTGCGCGCCGTGCTCCGCCGCACCAACGGCGATGACGGCGAGGGCGACGGCGACGGCGACCGCAGGCAGCTGCGCTTCCGCGGACTGGCGGTGGACCTGGACCGGAAGACGGTGAGCGTGGACGGCGCCGACGTGCCCTTCACCAAGACGGAGTTCGGCATCCTCTGCGAGCTCCTCGCCCACCCGGGACACGTGTTCTCGCGCCACGACATCATCCGCCACATCTGGCCCGCCGACGTGCTCGTGACCGACCGCACGGTGGACGTGAACATCACGCGGGTGAGGAAGAAGCTCGGCCCCTACGCCGAATACATCACCACGCGCATGGGCTTCGGCTATTACTTCGACGCATGATGGCACACCGGCTCTCCATCGGAAACAGGCTCTACCTGAGCGTGCTGTCGCTCTTCCTGGTGTTCGCCGTGGCCTTCATCGTGTTCCAGCAGTACCGCGAGAAGCAATACAAGGTGGACACGCTCAACCTGCGCCTGCAGGAGTTCAACCACGAGCTGCACGACGCGCTGCGCGACCACCGGGCCGCCTCGCCCGCCGACTTCCTGGCCCGCTACCGGGCGCGGCGGGCCGCACGGGGGCTGCGCGTGACCGTCATCGGGCGCGACGGGCGGGTGACCTACGACAGCCAGCAGCGCGACCTCGCCGCCATGGGCAACCACGCGGGGCGCCCGGAGGTGGCCCAGGCCCTGCGCGAGGGCAGCGGCTCGGCAGTGGACCGCAACAGCACGACGACGGGGCAGGACTACTTCTACAGCGCCACCTACTTCGCCGACGAGGGCTGCGTGGTGCGCTCGGCGCTGCCCTACAGCGTCGACCTGGCCAAGAGCCTCCAGGCCGACCAGCACTACATCTGGTTCGCCCTGGCGGTGATGGCTCTGCTCACGGTGGTGCTCTACCGGTTCACGGCGCGGCTGGGGCGCAACATCAGGCGGCTGAACAGCTTCGCCGCACGCGCCGGCAGCGGCGGGGCGGTGAGCGTGGAGGAGCTGGGCGGATTCTCCGACGACGAGCTCGGCGACACGGCGGAGCGCATCGTGAAGCTATACCTCACCCTGCAGCACACGCAGCGGCAGCAGGACGAGCTGAAGCGGCAGCTCACGCAGAACGCGGCCCACGAGCTGAAGACGCCCGTGGCGAGCATACAGGGCTACCTGGAGACGATTCTGGAGAACCCGAGCGTCGACGACGCCACGCGCCAGCAGTTCCTGCGCCGGTGCTACGCGCAGAGCCAGCGCCTGGCCTCGCTGCTGGCCGACATGTCGGCGCTGAACCGCATGGACGACGGGGCGCCGCAGATGCGCGTGGAGAGCGTCGACGTGGCCGACATCATCGCCACCGTGGAGCGCGAGAGCCAGCTCGAGCTGCAGCGCAAGGCGATGACGATGCACTGCGACATGCCCGCCCACATCGCCACGCGGGGCAACAGGGAGATGCTCTACAGCATCTTCCGCAACCTGACCGACAACGCCCTGGCCTACGCCGGACAGGGCGCGCACATCCATCTCACGGCGCGGCGCGAGGGCGGCCTGTGGCGGTTCACCTTCAGCGACGACGGCGTGGGCGTGGCCCCGGAGCACCTGCCGCGCCTCTTCGAGCGGTTCTACCGCGTCGACAAGGGGCGCAGCCGCAAGATGGGGGGCACGGGGCTGGGCCTGGCCATCGTGAAGAACGCCGTGCGCGTGCATGGGGGCTCCATCACCGTGGCCGCCAACCCGGGCGGCGGCCTGCGCTTCGAGTTCACCCTGAGGGGATGAGCGCGGCGCGGCAGGACAGCATTCATAGATGGGCTTCATGGTTAAGAAAAACACAGATGTACATCTTGCGCCATGGAGCGGGAATGCGGCCTCGGGGCCGCATTCGTTGTCCTGCCTTGCCACGTCCTGGCATGAGCCCGGGGCTCATGCCGTCCGCGGCAAGGCATGCCAACGGCCAGGCGGAGCCTGCCCCCGCTCCATGGCGGCAAGAGAAAAACCGAGATAAACCCTGGCCATCATGAAGGAATAACAAGCGAACACCAACCATAACCCTCGCACTGCATCCGAAACGTCGCTCCTATTCATGAGGATTGTTTTTAACATGAATGAAACAAGACTGCTCCATCAATCCATTCATGAGAAATTCACGGACATTCGTGTTCATTCGTGTTTGAAGAAAAGAGACTGCTCCATCAATCCATTCATGAGAAATTCACGGACATACGTGTTTGAAGAAAAGAATGTCCGCTGTCACCCAAATGGTCTATTACAGTCAATTGGACGACAAGCATCCACATGGACGAATGCGGATATTCATATGATTGAATAGCCCATGGAATGTCGCCAAGGTTTTTCTCGGTTTTTCTCTCTCCTTGGCGGGACAAGGCTTGCCGGCAGCTTGCGGACGACAGGACGCATGACGTCCCGTCAAGGGGAGATGTACATCCCGGTTTTTCTTCACAAGCCCTCGCCACGCAGGTCCTGCCCCGCCGGGGCTGACAGCGCGGAACGGATGCTGCCCCATGGGTGTGAAACGCCCTGGGGGGCGTGCGGGCCGGCACAAGGCACGGCCCCTGCAGTAGACACGACGGGGCGGGGAAACAGAGGGGCGGCGTTTCCACGCGAACACGCAGGTACGCAGACACGCAGACACGCAGAGAACGGGCGGCGGGCGGCGCGTCACTCGTCGTTGGAGATTGTCACGTCGTCGAAGCCCTTCAGGCAGTCGAGCAGCGGGCCGCTGTGCATGCCGCGCTTCACCTTCACCTCCATCCGCACCTCGTAGAGCTCGCCCTGCGACGTGCGCTTGTCGCGCATCTCGTAGGAGTACACCCCCGCCACGACGGCGCGGATGCGCGTGAGCGCCTCGCCGGCGGCCTCGCGCGTGGGCGAGGTGAACGACACCTGCACGCTGGTGAGGCCGATGTGGGGCACGACGTGGCCCAGCAGCTCCAGGCCGACGAGCATCAGGGCGGTGACGAACACGGCCATGAAGTACTGGCCCACGCCGCAGGCCATGCCCACGGCGGCCGTCACCCAGAGGCCGGCGGCGGTGGTGAGACCGCGCACGAAGTTCTTCTGGAACACGATGAGGCCGGCTCCGAGGAAGCCGATGCCCGAGACCACCTGCGCGGCCACGCGCGAGGTGTCCTTCACGCCCTCGGTGAAGCCATAGACCGAGACGAGGGTGAACAGGGCGGCCCCCAGGGCCACGAGGAAGTGGGTGCGGAAGCCGGCGTCCTTGGCGCGGTAGTCGCGCTCCAGGCCGATGACGCCGCCCAAGGCCATGGCCACGACCAGGCGCAGGGCGAAGACGGGTGCGTGGTCCATCTCAGGCGCGGCCCTCCTGGGCCGTGACCTCCTGGGCCGTGTCCTTGAGCACCTGCATGAACTCCTCGCCCGTGATGGTCTCCTTCTTCAGCAGGATGGCCGCGGCGGCGTTCATCTGCGCCTCGTGGCTCTTGATGATGGCCACGGCCTTGTCGTGGGCCTGGGCGATGATGGAGGCCGCCTCGCGGTCGATGTCGCGGGCCGTCTCCTGCGAGCACGCCAGCTGCATGCTGCCGCCGAGGTAGCGGTTGGACTGCTGCTCGAGCTGCACCATGCCGAACTTGTCGCTCATGCCGTAGGTGGTGACCATGGCGCGCGCCAGCTGCGTGGCCTTCTCGATGTCGTTGCTCGCCCCGGTGGTGACGGTGTGGCACATCACCTCCTCGGCGGCGCGCCCGCCCGTGAGCGTGGCGATGCGGTCGAGCATCTCCTGCTTGCTCATGAGGTGCTTCTCGCCCTCGTCCACCTGCATGGTGTAGCCCAGGGCGCCGCTGGTGCGCGGGATGATGGTGATCTTCTCCACCGGCGCGGTGTGCGACTGGCAGGCGGCCACCATGGCGTGGCCAATCTCGTGGTAGGAGATGACCCTCTTCTCCTCGGGCGAGATGACGGCCCCCTTCTTCTGCTCGCCGGCGAT
>CAZVWX010000048.1:0-8326 GCA_964631105.1 uncultured Prevotella sp.
GCTTGTTGGTGTTGAAGGCCTCGTTGGCCTGCGACACATTGTCGGGGAAGGTGTAGGGGCTCGCGGTGTAGGTGCCGGCGGCGCTGTCGTCGTAAAGGCTCATCACGGGCGTCGCGGCGCCGTTGGCATAGAGCGTGGCCTGCAGCTCCTCGGTGCCGCCGTAGTGGGCGGCGAGGGCGGCGGCAATGCCGCCGTAGCGGTAGAAGCTCTGCACCGTCACCTCGTATTCGCCCGCCGGCAGGTTGGCGATGGTCTGGTGGAAGTCGAAGCCCGTGTTCCAGTATTCGGCCACGTTGCCGTCGGCCTGTGTGAAGGCCGCCGACGTGGTCCATCCCGTGCCGCCCTGGCTGAAGTCGGCGTTGCGAATGAGGGCGGTGAGGTCGGCGGGCTCGCCCTTGCGGACGGCCTCCATGAGCTCTTGCTCCACATATTCGGTGTAGAGGGAGTCCACCTGCTCCAGCAGGGCGCGCGCCCGGCTCATGGCCTGGGCGTTCTCAGCGAAGGTGGTCGACTGGCCGAGCGCCTCCTCGCCGGCGCTCACGGCGTCGGCGATGGCCTGCAGCTGCGAGCTCTGGGCATAGGCACGTGCCTGGGGCAGGAGCGTCTTCACCTGCTCCCAGTCGGTCAGCAGCTGGTATTCGGCCTCGGTGAGCGTGAGGATGCTGCCGTGCTGGGCCGCCACGCTGCCCCTGATGACCTCCGGGTCGCCGGGGTTCAGGCCGTCGGCGTCCATGGCCCGCGTCTTGTAGCCATAGCCCTGGCCGGAGTAGTTGATGTAGCTCAGGTTCCAGCGGTCGCTGCCGATGGGCCTCCACTGGGTGGGGGCCTCGATGCTCTGGTTGTTGTCGCTCACGTGGAAGCCGTCGGTGATGGTCCACACCGTGGTGCCCGTGGCCTGTGCGTCGGGCACGAGGGTCGTGGCCGTGGCGCGGTTGAAGCCCGTGGCCTGCTCGCACTTGTACACCATCATGTACTCCCCGGTGCGTGCGTTCCACACGATGTCGGCGTCGATGACGTCGTAGCCCGGGTCGAAGTAGAGGCGGGGCTCGGTGAGGATGTCCAGGTCGCTGTCGATGAGCTGGTAGTAGATGCGGTGGCGGTCGGGGAATCCCACGCTATAGTATAGCACGTAGTGGCCGCTGGCCGGGTCGTAGATGACCTGCGGGGCCCAGGCGGCCGTCATGTCGTCGGCCGAGATGCCACCGAGGGCCTTCAGGTTGTCGGCCGACTCCAGGTCAATCTTCACCTCCTTGGTCCAGTGCACCAGGTCGGGCGATGTCATCAAGTCCATGATGTGGTTGCTCGTCCATCCCAGGCTTGAAGTCATGTCGGTGCCGGCGAGCATGAACCCGCCGTCGTGCATGCGGCAGACATAGGCGTCGCGCATGCCGCCGGTGGTGGTGGCGGCCTTGGTGTCGAACACCTCGGCGCCGCCGAGCAGGTCGTTCCACACCCTGCCGTTGCGGCTCAGGGCGTAGTTGGTGATTTCCTGCGAGCGGTTCATGTGGGCGAAGAGGTAGCCGGTCTTGCCGGCGTCGTCGGCGGCATAGGCCTGCCGGTAGGCCGTCTCGGCGGCCACCTGGCTCACCTTCAGCCGGTAGATGTTGAGCGAGTAGGGCGGCACGTCGAGGCTGAGCTCCTGGCCGTCGGCTCCGGACAGCGTCTCGCTGGTGGGCGCCACGTTGCCGGGCTGGTCCATGGTGTTCTCGTCGGTGCCGCTGGCCGAGGCCAGTCGCTCCACCGTGCCGCCCGCGGCCTGCATGTTCTGCAGGCGCAGCACCAGGGGACGCACCTGCGAGCCGGGGTTCACCACCTTCACGATGAGCTCCTGGCCGAGCGTGTCGAGCTGCACGTTCTGATAGAGCACGCGCTGCGCCGTGGCGGTCTGTGCCGGGAGCGTGAACTGGTGCACCTCCTGGTTGTCGAGCAGGCAGGTCACCTGCTGCCCCGCGACGCGGATTTCCACGTCATACCACCGTCCGGTCTCGATGCTTCCCGCCGCCGAGGCCAGGGTGGTCTTGGTGCCGCCGACGCATTGCTCCACGCCGTGGCGGCTGTTGGTCCATCCACCCAGGTTCCACCAGCAGTAGTTGCTCTCGTCCACATAGTTGAAGATGACGAGGAATCCCTCGTCGCCGCCGGTCTTCTTCGCGCGTACCTTATATATATAGTCCCCCGTGAGGGTGGTGGTGTCGATGGCGGTGAGGTTGGTGCCCGATGCGGTCTGGGCGAGCACGCCGTCGGCCACGGCCCATGAGCCGGCCTTGGTGAGCAGGCTGGCGGGGCGCGAGGCATAGTCGGCGGCGAGAAGCGTCTTGCCCTCGGTGTCGGTGACCGTGGCGTCGTCGAACTCGGCCTGCGTGTTCCACGTGCCCACGCCCACGTGCGTGCGCGTGGCCACGGTGCTGTCGGCGTTGCCCGTCTCGGTCCAGAGCAGGTTCTGCGTGCCCTGGTTGAGCGACATGAGCTTCTGCACGTAATAGGATGGTGTGACGAAGTTGCGGGCGGCGTTGAAGTGAATCATGTCGTAGGGCCAGGCGGGATTGCTCTCGTGGGTGAAGATGGGCGCAAACGACGCCATGCCCACCACGTCGCAGTTCTTCTCCATGCCGAGCATGAAGGCGGCCTCGCCGAGGGCGCTGTTCATGTTGCCATAGGTGCCGTAGGTGCCGACGTCGTTGGCGGCATACTCGCCGTTGTAGATGCGCACGTTGCGCGGATATTGGTCGTACTTGGTGTAGTTGCTGAGCATCCATCCGTACGACTTGTAGTAGTGCTTGTCCGAATAGTCCACGCGCCACTCGTGCTCCCACGTGTGGTTGTCGTCCCAGTCGCCGTTGCCAATGAGGATGATGTCGGGCCAGGCCTGGTGGATGGCCTTGGCGAAGCGGGCGTAGCGGTCGCCATAGTCGCTGTCGCCGCCGTTCTCGTTGCCCACCTCAATCATCTTCAGCCCATAGGGTTCGGGGTGGCCGTTGGCGGCCCTGCGGGCTCCCCACGTGGTGGTGGTGTCGCCGTTGGCATACTCTATGGCATCGAGGGCGTCCTGCACCAGCGTCTGCGTGTCCTCGTCGGAGAGGTGGTCGTAGTTGTGGCCCACGCCGATGTTGATGACGAACATGGGCGCCGCGCCGAGGTCCTCGCAGAGCTGCAGGTACTCGTCGTAGCCCAGACCGTCGCTCGACCAGTAGCCCCAGTTGCGGTTCATGTGCCCCGGGCGCTCCTCGATGGGGCCGATGGTCTTCTTCCACTGGAAGGTGTTGTCGTAGCTGTCCATGCCCTCCACATAGCATCCGCCGGGGAAGCGCAGGAAGGCGGGCTTCGTGTCGGCCAGCAGCTGCGCCAGGTCGGGGCGCAGGCCGTTGTGGCGGTTCTTCCACGTGTAGGGGAAGAGCGACACCATGCCGAGGGTGAGCTGGCCGTTGCGCGTGGCGACAATCTCCAGCGAGCCCGCGTCGGCCGCGGCCGTGGCGGTGATGGTGGCGGTGAGGCGCTTCCACTGCGACGCCGACACGGCTCCCTGCAGCGTGCCCGTGCCGACGACGGTGGCGCCGTCGGCGGCCAGAAGGCGTGCCTGCAGATGGCCGGTGAAGCGGCCCGGAGCCTTCACCCAGACGGTGAGCGTGTAGGTGGAGTCGGGGCGGAAGGCCATGCCCCAGAAGCCGGCGTTGCGCACGCCCTGCGGACTCACCTCCGAGGCTCCGCTGGTGGTCACGGCCAGAGCCTGCCGGCGGGCGTCGTTCATCAAGTCGTCGGTGGTGACGGCCATCGTGGCTCCGCCCACCGCCGTCCAGGCCTCGGAGCCCTCGTCGAAGGCGCGGTTGCGCACCAGCTCGGCATAGAGGCCGCCGTCGCCGGCGTGGTTGATTTCCTCAAAGAAGAGCCCGTACTGGTAGGGACTGGTGAGCGGGCCGCGCCGTGAGGCGTCGACGGTCATCGTCACTTGGGCCCGGGCGAAAATCGAGGCCGCGAGGAGGCATGAGGTGAAAAGGGTTCGGCGGAGATGCATATGTTTGCTAACAGGTGAAGCGTAAGTCAGTCAGGTTGGTATAGGGTTTCGGCTGGGCTATAGAGCCTCGTTGGGGCAATCAGTCAAGAAAAGACAAGGGCGGCGGCGTCGCCTCCTTGCCAGCCGGTTTGTTGTGTATGGGTTTTGCATGTGTCAATCGTATAAACAGGGTTGTGGAAGAAAAAGCACAAGAGCCCGCCTGCACCTTGGCAGGACAGGCAGGCCCTTGCTATGAGTTGGATGGCTTGCGAAGCCACCGTGCGGGGTTAGCGCACGATGATCTTCTTCACCTTGGTGTTGCCGTTGGCGTCCTTCAGCTTCACGATGTTCACGCCGCGCTGCAGCGAGCCGACGCGCGTGCCGTTGAGGGTGTACACCTCGCTGACGACAGCCGTGCCGAAGGCGGCCTTGTCGGCCACGCCGTCGATGCTGTTGGCCACCGTGGTGCCCAGGTAGCTGAGCGTCCAGGTGTCGAGGATGACCCAGTCGCTTACGACGTTCGCATCCTTGCGGATACCGATGGTGAGCTTGCCGTCCTCACCGACGTAGGCGAGCACGGTGTTCTTGTAGACTCCGTCGAGGAAGTAGGAGTGCGAGCTGACCATGTCGTTAGGCACGACGAGCTGCGGGTCGGTGCCCGAGATGGTGGTCGTTCCGCTGATGCCCTTGTCCTCGCTGGCGCCCGAGGCGAGCAGCACGACGGGAGCCTTCACGCTGTCGGTGCCCACGGCATAGAGGAAGGCGTTGCCCACGGTGTCGGGATCAGCCGTGTACTTCTTGTAGTCTTCGGCCGTAGTTCCGAAGCGGTAGAAGGCGCTCACGCCGACACGGTAGTAGCCGGCGGGCAGGCCCTCGATGGTCTGGTTCAGGTTGAAGGTCTTGTTGTAGTACTCAATCATGAGTGCGCCCTTCTGCGTGTCATCGTTGCCGAAGTTGTAGCCGTCGCCCGTCCAGCCGTTGAACGAGTTGGTCTCATTCTCTTCGTAGTTCGGGTTGACAATCATGTCGGTCATGTCGACGGGGTTGTCCTCGGTGGCCGAAGCGTAGTTGCTGGGGAGCTTCAGGGCCGAGATGGCCTTGTCCACCTGCGTGAAGTAGTTGCGTGCGGCCTCCGCTTCGATGTCCTTGTTGGCCTGGTGGTCGCTGATTTCGTCGAGGAGGTCAGTGGCGGCGGCCAGTGCTGCGTCAGAAGCGTCGGTGTATCTCACCAGAGCCGTCTGCAGCTCGTCGTACTTGGTCTGGAGGGTGTCGAAGACGAGGGCTGCGTCGTTGAGCGAGTTCACGTCCTCGATGAGGGCTGTCAGCACTGAGAACATGGCCTGTCCGTCGGTGCCTGCGGCAGCCGTCTGTCCGTCGGCAACATCCTTCTGTGCGGCGGCGAGCAGCGTCGGGCCGTAGGTCTTGTCGGTCAGCTTGGCAATGCTGTCCACCTCATTGATCTTCTGCTCCAGGAACGGGCGCACGATGTCGGCGTTGGTGCCCTGGTAGGTCATCTTGAAGTTGTCCCAGATGGCCCAGGAGTCGTCCAGCTGGCTGGTGTTACCCTTGACGCCGATGCGGAGCTTGTCGCCCTTCTGGGCCACGATGCCGAACGAGGTGGCCTGGTAGAGGCCGTTGTTGAAGGCGATGGCGGCATTGTTCATGTCGTTGGGGTACCAGTAGATGCTGTCCTCAGGAATGTAAGGCGCGTTGCCACCCGTGTTCTCGTAGAGCTGGGCCTGGTCGTAGCTGCCATAAGGCACGTGCTCGTCGAAGACGCTCTTGAAGCTCGACGTGTTGTCGTTCACATACACCTTCACGGCGTCCTTGTACTGGTTGGCGGTGCCGTTCTGGTAGGCGGTGTAGGCGGTGGCGCCACGGCCATAGCGATAGAATCCGGAAACGGTGATGGAGTAGACACCCACGGGAGCGTTCTCCACCTCCTGGTAGACGTCGAAGTTGGCGTTGTTCCAAGCCTCGAAGCAGTGGTTGGCGGTGTTGCCGCCATAGGCCACATTGCCGCCGCTGGCCGCGCTGACAATCCATCCGGTGTTGCTGCCGCTGGTGGTCTCGAAGTTGGCGTTCACCAGATACTTGCTGGTGACGTCGGTGCCCTCGGTGATGCCGTTGTCGATGGCGTCCTTGGTCATCTGCTCCACCTTCTCGGTCTCGGCCTTCACCTCGTCGGTGGTCAGGGCGAGCTCGGCCACGATGTTCTCATAGTCGTCGCCCACATAGTCGGCCAGGACGTCCTTGTCGTCGCCCTGGATCTTGTCGTCGTTGATCACCTGGCTGTTGGCCTGGTCGATGGCGGCCTGGTAGGCGGCCCAGGCGTCGATGTTGTCGCTCACGGTCTGTGCGGCCTCGCTGATGGCCTTGCTGGCGGCCTGCACCTCAGCCCAGGTGGTGGCGCTGGTGTAGCTGTCGAGCAGCGACTTGTAGTTGTCGAGCACGCCGGCGGTGATGAGGGTCTCATCGGTGACGTTGCTGAACTGCGGTGCGGCAGCCTTGACGTTCTCCAGGGCCATGGTGTAGGCGTCGGTCTTCTTGCCATAGTACTTCAGCGTCCAGTTGTCGAAGAGCGTCCAGTCGCCGCTGATGGTGACCGTCTTGTTCAGGCCGATGATGGTGGAGTCGGCCTCGACGGCGAAGAACAGCGTGTTGTTGTACTTGCCCTGCGTGAAGTAGTACTCGGCGGCATTCATGTCGTTGGGGATGTAAATCTTGGTGCCGTCGTTGCGGGTCACCTCCGACTCGGAGCCCGTTCCCAGCATGGCGTCGACGGCCTCGGCAATCGGGTTGATGAGGTTCGCCGTCACGGTGTCCTCACCCACCACGGCATAGAGCTTGGCGTTGTGCCCTGTGTCGGCGACATAGTTGTCGTAGGAGTTGCCAGAGTAGCCAGCACGGTAGAAGGCCTGCACGCTCACGGCATAGACGCCCTGGGGCAGCCCCTTGATGACCTGGTAGTAGTTGTAGTTCATGTTGTAGAACTCGGCGTCGGTGTAGCTCTGGAAGCCGGGAGTCGAGCCCGACCAGCCGGTGTTGTTGTTGTCGTCGTAGCTCGGGTTGGTGATGAAGCTGGTGTAGTCCTTCGGGTCGGAGGCCGAGGTGTTCTCCTCGTCCAGCTTGGCGATGGCGTCCTTCAGGGCGTCAATCTGCGCCTGGAGCTGCTCCACGGTCTGCGTCTCGTCGGCGTAGGCGGCCTGTGCGGCGCTCACGTCGCTCACGCCGGCCGTCTGTGCTGCGGCAATCTCGGTGCGCAGCTCCTCAGCCTTGTTGTACTGGGCAAGCTCAGTGCCATAGGCGTTGGCGTCGATGAAGTACCAGTCGACGGAGGCGGTGTCGGCAGCCAGGTTCCAGAAGAGGCGCGTGTTCTCGGCGTCGTTCTTGTTCAGACCGAAGTAGAGCGACTCGCTCATGCCCCAGTTCTCGGCGTCAGCGTTGAGTGTGCTGAGCGAGATGCGATAGACGAGGCCGCCCTGTGCGGTGACCGTCCAGAGGGTGTCGGCCTGGCCGTTCAGGTCCACCCAGGCAGCGCCGCCCTCGGCTCCCCAGGTGAGCAGCTTGGAGCCCGCCGTCTCCACGGAGTCGAGCAGGGTGACGGTCTTGCCGTCGAAGGCCCCGTCGGCCAGGTGCTGGCGCACCCACACCTTGTAGCCGGTGTCGCCGACGCTGGCGCGGGTGCTGTAGTCGTTGGCCCCGCGGAAGAATTTCTGCGAGTCGATGTTGTAGAGGTAAAGCGCCGTGTTGTACGACAGCTCCACGGGCTGTGGAGTCGGCTTCTGCCTCACGCCATCGACCAATGCAGCATTGGCCGTTGCTCCGGTCAGGAGCATGGCCCCAATGAGTAGTAATTTAGAAACATTCATAAGCTACTGTTTATAGATCTAGGTTGATTAATAAATAATGTATATCGTAGATTCTTGCTGACTCTGCGGCAGCCTTGGCCTCATGCGGGGGATGGCCTTCCCCCTCAACACGCCCGGCCCCGGCGGCCTGTAGACTTTTCGCTTTCCCGGCAGCCTTGGCCTCATGCGGGGGATGGCCTTCCCCCAACACGTCCGACCCCGGCGGCCTGTAGACTTTTCGCTTTCCCGGCAGTTTCTCGCCGGGCATTTCATCATAACTCGTGGCAAATATAGTAATAATTACACTCATTCACATCAAGAACGCCGTTAATTTTTTATCCGGTTAACAAAATTTAAGATTCAAGCGAACGCCGCGGTTGCGTGAAAATTGCCGTGAGCGCACACGGCGGCGGAAACGCCGAGAGCCGGGGGCATGGCGGGGCGGGGCGGATGGCAACATGCGGGCATGGCGGGGCGGGGGCACGTG
>CAZVWX010000049.1:0-8073 GCA_964631105.1 uncultured Prevotella sp.
TCAGCCTAATAAGCCTAATAGGCCTAATCAGCCTAATAAGCCTAATAGGCCTAATCAGCCTAATAAGCCTAATAGGCCTAATAGGCTTAATAGGCCTAATAAGCCTACCCCCCTAATCTCCCTAATCCCCCTCTTCGCCGTCAGTCTGGCCGCCGGGCCAGTTCACGAGGAAGAGCTTGTCGGTGGCGCGCGTCAGCGCGGTGTAGAGCCAGTGCAGGTAGTCGGGCGTGAGCATGTCGGCGGTCATGTAGCCTTGGTCCACATACACGTGGCTCCACTGCCCGCCCTGCGCCTTGTGGCAGGTGATGGCGTAGGCGAACTTCACCTGCAGGGCGTTGAAGTAGGCGTCCTGGCGAATCCGCGCCATCCGGTCGCGCTTCAGCGGCACGTCGGCGTAGTCCTCCTCCACCCCGCGGAAGAGGGCCTCGTTCTGCTCGCGGGTGAGGGCGGGAGCCTCTGAGACGAGGCTGTCGAGCATGATGGTGGCCTCCATCTCGTAGTCGTCGTAGTCGGGGAAGCGCAGCCAGGCGTCGGCGAAGTGGAATCCGTAGAACTCCCGGCTGTTGCTCACGCGCATCACCTCGGCGCGGTCGCCGTTGGCGATGAAGGCCAGCCGGGCTGACGAGCCGTCGTCGTGGCCGTCGTCGTGGCCGCTGGCGCCGTCCTTGCCGGCCTCCCAGTCGGCGGCGTCCTTCTCGGTCCAGTAATAGTTGTTCTTCACCACCATGAGCATGTCGCCCCCCGAGATGATGTCGTCGCGGTCGAGCACGGTGTTGCGGATGCCCTGGTTGTAGGCGTGGGCCCGCTTGTTGCTGCGCGTGATGACCATCGTCTCGTCGACCCCCACCTCCGAATAGCTTGCCGAGAGAGCCTCGATGAGCTCGTCGCCCGTCACCCTCGCGATGTCGGCAAAGCCGTGGAAGCGGATGCGGGGCAGTCCGCCGGTGTCGGCGCGCAGGAGCATGTCGCGCACCACAGTGGCGTTGTAGAGGATGCCCGAGCCGCTGGCCTGGCGCAGCACCTCGGCCAGGTCGGCCGACCACACCTTCAGCCCGTAGCCCGCCATCACCTCGTCGCTCAGCGCCGGCGACGCCTCCTCGCCCACGGGGGGCAGCTGGGCGCGGTCGCCGATGAGCAGGAGCCTGTCGCCGGAGCCCTGGTAGACGTAGCTCACCAGGTCGTCGAGCAGGCGCCCCGACCCGAACGGCGAGCCCTCGGCGGCCATGCCGATCATCGACGACTCGTCGACCATGAAGAGCACGTTGCGGTAGAGGTTGTCGTTCAGCCGGAACTCGCCGCCGACGCCCGTGAACGCCTTCTCGCGGTAGATGCGCCGGTGGATGGTGAACGCCTCGTGGCCGCTGGTCCGGGCGAACACCTTGGCCGCCCGCCCCGTGGGGGCGAGCAGGAGCACGCGCCGGCGCAGGCGGGCGAGGGCCCGCACGATGGCTCCGGCGAGCGCCGTCTTGCCCGTTCCGGCGCTGCCCCGCAGAATCATCACCGCGCGCGGGTCGGGGTCGGCCAGGAACGCGGCCAGGGTGGCCACGGCCCGCGCTTGCTCGGCGGTAGGGGCGAAGGGGAATTCGGCAAGCACTTGCCGGGTGATTTCTTGGGTCAGCATAGTCGTGTGGGTTGGGCCTTTTTGCTTCTTCATTTCAAGCCTGTGTGTTTAGTCCTTTATATAGTAAGAAACGCGCGACGCCCTTGATTATTGCCATTTCCTGCTACTTTTCACTGCCCGATTCGGGCGGTTCGGAAGCCGAAAAGGGCGATTTGCGAAGAATGCCCGCGCGATGCCGGCAAAGCCGTGGAAGCGGATGCGGGGCAGGCCGCCGGTATCGCCGCGCAGGGGGCATGTCTTGAATACTTTCGCCGCCAATTAAATATATTTAACGGTGATGGTCTGAAGAAAGCCGTTCTGAAAGTTGCAAAATGTTGAAACTTTGATTAAATTTGCAACCATGAATCGAAAGATAGTTACATATGGCGGCTATTTTGAAGCTTTCATGGAAACATTGACGGAGAAGGAACAGGAAAAAATCCAATATGGCCTGCTTCTATTAAAAAGCCAAGACCGGCTTCCCAAAAAATTCGTGAAACTGATTAGGGATGGCATTTACGAATTGAGGACTGAGTTCAACAGCAAAATATTCCGAGTATTCTTCATCTTTGATGAAGGCAGGATAGTAGTCCTTTTCAATGGTTTCCAAAAGAAAACTCAAAAGACACCAAATTCGGAGATAGAAAAAGCAATCAAGATCAAGGAGGCATATGATGCAGACAAACAATCACAAAATCGTTGATTACGACACCGTACTTGACAAGAAATTCGGCAAAGAAGGAACTCCAGAGCGTGTTCAGGCCGAGGAGAATGCATACTCTTTCTATTCAGGACAAATTCTTCATGATGCCCGGAAAGACGCCAAAGTCACCCAGGCGGAATTGGCAAAACGCACGAATACAACAAAGTCTTACATCTCCAAAATAGAGAATGGTGTCATAACGCCCAGTGTGGGAACGTTTTATAGGATTATCGGCGCACTTGGCATGAGGGTGGAAGTGGTGAGGCCTGTATATTGACAACGCTATAAAAGAAAGAGGATTACCTCTCCAATCAAGTCAAAGAAATCAAGACACTGGCTGTTATAGGGCATGCTTCCCCGATGACAATTCCATCATAGACGAGCTCCCCGGGCTTTGCCACGGCGGTTCGGAAGCCGAAAAGGGCGGTTCGCGAAGAGTGCCCGGACCGATGGGGAAGGAAGCATCTCACGCATCAGCGGGATGAACAGCCGGATGGCATTGTCAACTATTCGGAGATGAATGGCAAGAACGGCCATCTTGCAAGGTGTAAGCGGCCTTCTTGGCATCGAAGAAGGCCGTTCTTCGAGGCAAAGAAGGCCGTTCTTCAGTCCGAAGAAGGCCCTTCTTCCAATCGACCCCCATTTTTTCTCGCTTCTTTACAAATCGGTAACCAAATCCATGGGAAAACCGCTCGAAGTGTCACAAAGATGCAGCATATACCAACTTTCTGTCAAACGGGGATTTGGGAGGATTGTTCAAAAAAGTAAATATTTCTCCAATTCCATCCAACCGGCCCGCCGCGGCGTTGCAGTCGGCCACGAGGCACGGCCCATGCCGTGGGCGCGTCCTCCTGCTGCACGCGCGGCATCGCCTCGCTTGAAGTCGCCGGGCATGACAACGCCCCGAGGGGGCGCGGAAGGCTTGTGCGCCCCCTATATATATAATAAGGTGCAGGCGCCCCTGGGGGCACGCCGTTGCCGGCGAGGCCGGAGCCCCCGCCCGGCGGCAGGGCGAATCCGGCAGGGCAGCGTGCGATTTTTGCCAAGCGATTTTGCTTTTCCGATAGTTCTTCGTAACTTTGCACCAAACTTTTCGGCACGGCCGGAGGCAAGGGCGCAAATGGCGGCCCTCCCGGCCTGGCCATATGGAAGAGAGGCAGGAAGAGAACAGAACATGAAGAGCCGCAAGCACGTCAACCTCATCCTCGGGCTTTGCTGCCTGGCGCTCGTGGCCGTCGGCGTGGCCGGCGTGCTGGGTCCCGTGCGCTTCGCCAACGAGCGCGCCCGCCGCGAGCAGGCCGTGAAGGCCGCGCTGGTGCAGGTCCGTGACGCCCAGGAACGCTACCGCCACCGCCACGGTGCCTATTGCGCCAGCCTCGACCGGCTGGTGGCCGCAGGCTACCTGAGGCCCGGCGGCCAGTATGTGCCGGGCACGCCGAAGCGCCGCTTCAGCATGGAGGCCACGCTGCTGCCCGGCGGGCCGGGGCGCGGCGTGCCCGTGATGGAGTGCGGCGCCACCTACGCCGTCTACCTGGAGGGGCTCGACCCGCACGAAATAGCCCGCATCACCGACGAGGCCGAGGCCCGGGGCGAATATCCGGGACTGAAGATAGGAGACATCATCACTGACAACAACAATGCCGGAAACTGGGAATAACATCAACCAAAACCAAAGGCTCGTGCTCCGCGTGGGCCGCAACACTCTGTCGTTCGCCGCGCTGGCATCCACGGCGCCGCCGCAGCTGCGCGTGCAGCCCTACACCGTGAGGAGCGGCATCTCCATGGCCGCCAACCTCAGGCAGGCCTTCGCCGACGACGGGCTGCTGCAGGAGGGCTTCCGCCGCGCCATGGTGCTGATTGACACGCCCACGCTGCTCGTCCCCGTGGAGGAGTTCCGCGAGGACGAGGCCGCGCCGCTCTACCGCCACGCCTTCACCGACGGCGCCGGACTGCTGACGCTCCACAACGTGCTGCCCTCGCTCAACGCCGTGGCCGTCTTCGGCGTCAACAAGGACCTGCACATGGTGCTGGCCGACCACTTCGCCGACGTGCGCTACGCCACCGTGAGCCAGCCCGTGTGGAGGCACATGCACCAGCGCAGCTTCACCGGCATACGCCGCAAGCTCTTCGGATTCTTCCACGACGAGAAACTCGACGTCTTCGCCTTCGACAAGAACCGCTTCCGCTTTGCCAACACCTTCCCCGCATCCCACTACAAGGACGCCGTCTACTTCCTGCTCTACACGTGGAGCCAGCTCGGCTACGACGCCTCCGACGACGAGCTCCACCTGGCCGGGCCGGCGCCCGGGGGCGACGAGTGCCTCGCCGCCCTGCGGCGGTTCGTGCGCAAGGTGTTCGTGGTGAACGCCGTGGCCGACTTCAACCGCTCGCCCCTGGCCCAGGCCAAGGGCGCCACCTACGACCTGCTCTGCTATTATTTCCAAAACCTGTAGCCAGCCATGCGCATCATCACAGGCCAGTACAAAGGCCGGCACTTCGACATTCCACGCACCTTCAAGGCGCGGCCCACCACCGACTTCGCCAAGGAGAACCTCTTCAACGTGCTCAGGGGCTACACCGACTTCGAGGGGGCCACGGCCCTCGACCTCTTTGCCGGCACGGGCTCCATCTCGCTCGAGCTCGTCTCGCGCGGCTGCCGCCGCGTGGTGAGCGTCGAGGCCGACCGCGACCACGCACGCTTCATCCGCCAGTGCTTCGACCGCCTGGGCGACGACCGCGACGTGCTCGTGCGGGCCGACGTGTTCCGGTTTCTGAAGAAAGGCGGCGGGCCGTTCGACATCATCTTCGCCGACCCGCCCTACGCGCTGCCCGAACTGCCCCTCGTGCCCGACCTCGTGCTCGGGGGCGGATGGCTCGCGCCGGGCGGGGTGTTCGTCTTCGAGCACAGCCGGAAGCAGGACTTCTCGGCACACCCGCGCTTCAGGGAGCACCGGAGCTACGGGAGCGTCAACTTCAGCCTCTTTGTGTGAGCCCGCCGCAGGCCCGCGCGGGCGGGGGAGCGGCCGGAGGTGATGTGGAATAGGTATAAAAAAGTTACGAATCCCTTGAAAATCATAATTTCTTGGGATTGTGGGAACAAGGGAAAACGCGTAACTTTGCCACCAGAACGACCAACCATGCACGGGTCACGCGCCTCCGGCATGGCATGGGGGAAGAAGGAACATTATTTTTTTAAGGATAAAAAGTAACAGCTTATGAGAAAAAAAATCTACACGTTGGCACTTCTGCTGTTTGCCTCGGCGTTGGGATTGCAGGTCCGTGCGGCCAGCTTCCTCACCGTGACCGACAAAGACGGGCAGCAAACCAGCTTCGCCCTTGCGACGAGGCCCGTGGTGACGTTCACGACGGAGAGCCTCGTGCTCACCGCCGGCGCCGAGACCGTGGAGTATCCGCGCACGGCCTACCGCAAGTTCACCCTCACCGACGAGGCCCCCACGGCCATCAGCAAGGCCGAGAGCGCCCACCCCGTGTTCGCCTTCGGCGACGCCCTCACGGCCACGGGCCTGCAGCCCGGCACGCGGGTGGCCGTCTACAGCCTCGGCGGCGTGCAGCTGGCCTCGGCCACGGCCTCAGCCGCCGGCACGGTGTCGATTCCCCTTTCGCAGGAGCGTGGCGTGCTCGTGGTGAAAGCCGGCAACAAAGTGTTCAAATTCAGAAAATAACAAAGAAAACGGAAAACAAACAGCAATGAAGAAGATATTTACGTTGATAGCCGCAGCCCTGCTGGGCGTGGGCGGCATGCAGGCACAAACCGTGGTGGTGAACAAGGTGGGCGGCGAGAAAATCACCCTCCAGGCCTCCGAGGTGGAGAGCATCGAGTTCAACCCGGCGGTCGACACCACCGAGGTGGGCACCTTCAAGGGCTACATCACGGTGACGTCGAAGTATTTCGAGAGCACCTATTATGGCGACTCGGCCACCATCACCGTGCTCCGCGCCGGCGACGAGAGCCTGGTGCGCTTCCACGACGCAACGTGGGGCACGGGGCTCTTCTCGGTGACGCGCGACGGCCAGAGCATCAGCGGCTCGGGAACGCTCGCCATGCCCAACCCGCACGGCAGCAGCGCGAGCCAGTATGACGCCACCATCAGCGGCACGATGCAGAAGGTGGACATCACGGTGCCCTCGGTCATGGGCGGCACCACCATCACCTGGACCTACGGCGACGCGCCCCAGCAGCTCAAGCTGAAGGGCACCTGGACCGGACGCGACAGCCTGAACGTGGGCCATTACTACCCCTACAACGCCGAGACGGCCTACGACTACGTCATCACCACCAACGACGCCAGCACCATCAACATCACCTTCCCGCAGGAGGTGTACCCCGGCACGGTGATGGGCGACCTCACCCTCACGGGCTACACCATCCCCAACATTGCCTGGAACGACAGCGTCGGGGCGTTCTACAAGGCCTTCGGCGACGGAACCATCGCCTTCCACTTCACCGCCTACGACTCGGCGACGGGCACGAACACCCTCGACAACGACTACACCTTCGACCATGCCGACGCCTGCTTCATCGAAATACGCCTGCAGGACGACGGGAAGCTCTACGTGCGCCACGACTTCCAGATGGGGGCCATGCCGTTCCAAATCTTCGGCACGCTGGTGGCCACGAAGAAGAACTAAAGAGAAAGCATGAGACGAAACACTGTCACTTGCCTTGCCCTCGTGGCCGCAGCACTGCTGGCCACGGGGTGCCATGGCATTCTTGACGACATCTACGACGAGCCGGACGACGAGGTGACGGCGCGGCAGGGGCAGCTCATCATCGACGCCACCAGCTGGACCGACTGGTACTACATCGACTTCGACTCGCTGGCCGACATGGCGCAGCAGGGCGACAGCACCGCGCTGGCCTACGCCCAGACCCACTTCACGCCGTGGCCCATTCCCATGTCGCTCTCGACGGCAGAGCCCGCCGACTCCACCTCGGGCATCTACACCTACTGGTTCGACGTGTTCGGACAGGGCATCTCGGTGAACGAGAAGCGCGCCTTCAAGGCCACCGACCCGCAGCAGGAGCCCGCCCACTGGAGCATCGCCGTGCACCGCAACAACGTGCGCACCAACGGGGCTGCCGTGCTCGAGACCAACTACACCTCGATGGACGAGCTGCCCGCCAGCAGCGCCACCTTCACCGGCGGCGACTTCCAGGCCGACACCTGGACCGAGAACGTGGTGTGGGCCGACGAGTCGCAGATGCTCCTGAGCCTCATCGGAAGCCAGGGCATCAAGGTGAGCACGGTGCTCTCGTCGTGGCTCAAAGTCGACATCCCACCCATGCCGCCGGCCTTCACCGGCAACAACCACGTGTTCCTCATCCGCTTCCCCAACGGGAAGTATGCCGCCGTGCAACTCGAAAACTACATGAATGCCGCCGGCGTGAAGTGCTGGCTCACCATCAACTACAAGTATCCCTATTGACGGCGGTGGCCGCCCGCCCCGCAGGGGCCGACGGCCCGGAACCTTACGAAACGGATAGAAAGAATGAATTGCAAACTGATACTCGCTCTGCTGGCCCTGCCCCTCGCGGCGCAGGCCCAGGAAAAGGACGACTCCGTGTTCGCCACCGAGACGCTGCAGCAGGTGGTGGTCACGGGAACGCGCACGCCCAAGCTGCTCTCAAAGAGCCCGGTGCTGACGCAGGTGCTTTCGCGCAAGGACATCGAGAAGACCGACGCCACCAACCTGCGCGACCTCTTGCAGCAGGTGATGCCGGGCGTGGAGTTCTCCTATGCCATGAACC
>CAZVWX010000050.1:0-1330 GCA_964631105.1 uncultured Prevotella sp.
CGGAGGAATCGCTTGATATGCCTCTGTATGCGCGGTCCCTCGTTCAGGTTCTTCCCCTCCTCGTCCTCGTCCACCCACAGGTCGGGAAACATCTTCGCGATGTCGCTGGGCATGAGGCCGCTGAAGATGGCGTTGCGGGCGTATTGTGTGGCCGTGGGCAGGATGCTGGTGTAGAGCTGCTCGTCGATGTCGAATAGGTCGCCGATTTCCTGCGAGAGCATCCGCCACTGGTCGAAGCGGAAGTTGTCGATGACGATGAGGAACACCTTCTGCCCCTGGTCGAGCAGGGGGAACACGTTGGTCTTGAACAGGTCGGGGCTCATCAGCGGGCGGTCGCCGGGCCTGCCGCTCCCCATCCAGTCCATGTAGTTCTTCCGGATGTATTTGGCGAAGCCGTTGTTGGCCTCCTCCTTCTGCATGCGCAGCATCTCGGCCATCGGGCTGTCGGCTCCGGCCAGTTCCAGCTCCCACCTCACCAGGGTGCGGTAGACCCTCGTCCAGTCTTCCATGTTCCGGCATCCGGCGATTTGCATGGACAGGTTGGTGTAGTCCTGCTGGTAGCTGCTTTGCGTCACCTCGCTCACGATTTCCCTCCGGTGGATGTTCTTTTTCAAGGTCAGGAGAATTTGGCTGGGGTTCACGGGCTTGATGAGGTAGTCGGCAATCTTCGACCCGATGGCCTGGTCCATGATGTTCTCCTCCTCGCTTTTCGTCACCATGACGACGGGCGTGGCCGGTTGTATCTCCTTGATTTTCTGCAAGGTCTCCAGCCCCGTCAGTCCGGGCATCATCTCGTCGAGCAGTATCAGGTCGAAGGTGTGCTCGCGGCACTGGTCGATGGCGTCGGCGCCGTTGCTCACCGTGACCACCTCGTATCCTTTTTTTTGCAGGAAGATGATGTGCGCCTTGAGCAGTTCCACCTCGTCGTCCACCCATAAAAGTAATCCGTTGCTTGTCATGTTAGAATCCCTCCAAATCGTAATACTCATCCTCCAGGTCGAAGTTTTCCTGCCTGGGCTCCTTCTCCTTGGTCTGCTTGGTCGTGTTGGCGCCGCCTTGCTGCCCGAACCCGTCGTCGAAGTAGATGCCCGTGTCCTCGGCCGGCTGCTGTGCGTCCGTCTCCTTGCCGGCATCCGTGGTGGAGGCGGGAGCCTTCGCGGGCTCCTCTTGTGTCGCCGCGGGCTTGTTGCCGCCCTTGTCCGCATCCTCGTTGCTGGACTTGGCGGTCGTGGTGCCGCTCCCGTTGTCGGGCACCGTCACCTCGTTGCTCTCGGGAGCCATCTCCACGTCGTTGTCGGGCGCCGTCACTTCGTTGCTCTCGGGAGCCATC
>CAZVWX010000050.1:1430-8046 GCA_964631105.1 uncultured Prevotella sp.
TCCACGCCGTTGTCGGGTGTCGTCACCTCGTTGCTCTCGGGAGCCATCTCCACGCCGTTGTCGGGTGTCGTCACCTCGTTGCTCTCGGGAGCCATCTCCACGCTTCCGTTGTCGGGCGCTTCCGTCTCCTCCACGGGCGTCACATCGAATCCGTTGTCGATGCTGCCGTTGTCGAGCTCGTTGTCGATTTCCTCCGGCGTGGGCTCCTTGGCCGGGCGCGTCACGATTTCCTCCGGCTCGGTGAGCAACCGGAAGGTGCTCACCTTCAGCGGTGCGAAGTGCTTGTTGTAGAACCTGTCGTAGTCGTTGTAGGTGAACCGTGTGCCGAGCAGCGGCAGGTTGCCCTCGCTGATGATGACAGTCCTGCTTTTGCCCAGGGCCTTCACCAGTTGCGGTTGCTGGTAGAAGCTCCGCGCATACAGCAAGGCCTCGTCGTAGTTGCGGAATCCGGCCACGACCATGCGGTGCAGCCCCTCCTGGTCCTCAATGCGGATGTCGAAGTTGCGCACGAGGTAGGTTGTGAAGTTGAACTTGGCCAGATTGAAGAGCAGCCTGTTCTCGTCCACCGAGTCGGGCTTGTAGACCACCATGAACACAAAGTTCGTGTTCCGCTCGTTTGAGAATTGCCGTTGCGCCGTCGAGTCGCTGTCGTTGAGCACGGTGCTCCGCCTGTTCCACACATCGCCCAGGTCGAATTTCCCCCCGCGCAGGCGGCGCCCCTGGTTCACCCCGTTCACAATCATTCCCGCCATCTCGGCCAGACGGCTCTCGGGATATTTGGCCACCACTTCCTTCATGTCGGCCAGGCATCCGTCGGCGTCGCCGCTGTTCAGCTTGCTCAGTCCGCCGATGAAGAGGAACTTGTCGCGGTTGGCCCCCAGGGGGAAGCGCGTTGTCGAGATGCCGGTGTTGGCGGCCACCTCGGCGTAGCGGTCTTTCTTGAAGGCCTCGTAGGTGGCGGTGTAGAGCGAGTCCTCGATGTGCGTGCCGAAGCGTGCGTTCTCCTTGAAATACGGGTCGGCGAGCAGCCGGGTGTATTCGTTGTCGGGGTATTCGCGCTTCAGGCTGTCCACGTAGGCGTCGGCCGTGGCCGGGAGCCCCATCCGGTTGTAGAGCAGGTAGAGGTGGTAGTAGGCGTCGGCCTTCTTCTCGTATTCCGGGTATTGGTCGACGAGCCTGCGCAGGGCCTTCTCGCTCAGGGGCAGGTTGTCGAGCTTGTCCTTGAAGATCACTCCCGAGTGGAAGAGCCCGTCCTCCAGGATGGCGTTGCTGGCCTGCACCTGCTCCTCGGTGAAGGGGATTTGCGCCAGGTAGTATTCCCGCTTGTGCGGGTCGTTTTGTGCGCTGTCGGCGATTTGCTTCAGCGAGTCCTCGATGACGGCGGCCTGGGCGAGCGAGTCGCGCATCGAGTCGGTCATCTCCTCCACGGCCGCCGACGCCACCACCGTCTTGTTGGCCCGCTGCCAGTTGTCCACGTTCTCGCGCTTGCCCCACTGCCGCTGGAAGGCGGCCTTGCCCTGGCTCACGGCGGTGGCGTTGTAGAAGTACCACACGCCGTTGCTCTGCGTGGTGGCCGTCGTGGTGCGCTGGGTGTTGTTGCGGTTCATGTTGCCCAGGGCCGCGTTTTGCTGCTGCATGCGCTGGCTGTTCTCCTCGGCCTGGCGGTTGCGCTCCTCCTTTTCCTTCTTCTTCAGCGCGTCGATGACGCGGTCGATGGCCTTGTTGCGCTCGCCCTCGTCCATCTTCGCCAGGGCCTGCAGGCTGTCCTGCAGGTGCACGGCGTCGGTGTAGGGCACCAGCTCGTCGAGCACCTTCGAGCGGTTGGAGAGCTGCTCGTAGTCGTCGCGCTCCTTGTCGAGCAGGCCGATGGCCTCGCCATAGCAGCGGCGTGCGTCGCCGAACTTCTCCTTCTGCCAGTAGAGGTCGCCCAGGTGGAGCAGCAGCACGCCCTTCTCTATGCCGCTGCGCGTGGCCTTCTCGTTGCCCTTCTCGTAGGCGGCGATGGCGCGTGCCGTGTCCTTCTGGGCCAGGTAGATGTTTCCGATGGCATAATACACCTGGTCGAGATACTCGCTGTTGTTGTCCGACCGGGCCATGCGCCTCAGGCGGCCAATCATCTTCTTGGCCTGCCCCCTGGCCAGCACCTCGGTCATGGCGATGCGTGCGTTGAACTCCAGCTCGTAGGGCGGGTTCAGGCGCACCACGTGGCGGAAGGCCTTGTAGGCCTCGGTGTTGTGGTGGAGCGCCGCCTGCAGCTGCCCCATGAGAAACCATTCGCGCGCCTTCTGCTTGCGGCGCATCTCGTGGCGGATGACCCGCCTCAGATAGGGGATGGCCCGCTCCAGGTCGCCCGTGTGTATGTAGTAGTCGGCGTAGGTGTAGTCCCACTCCTTTTGCGCGCGCCAGTGTATGGAGTCGCGCTCCATGTTGCGGATGACGTCCTCGGCGTCGTAGAGCCAGTCCTGCTCGATGTAGCACTTGGCCAGCCAGGCGCGCGCGCGCCCGTAGATGGCGGGCTGGGTCTCGTAGAGGCGGCTCATGTAGGCGAAGGTGGAGGCGGCGTCCTCGAACTGGCCGGAGAAGAACTGCGAGCGCCCCATGAGCATCCACGCCTTCCACAGGAAGGGGTTGTACTCGCGGCGGTTGAGCCACTCGATGTCCTTGGGCGTCTTGCGGCGCCGCTTGTCCCACACGGGCCTCTTCTTGATGCTGTGCTGGTGGATGGCCTTCTCGCATTTCTCGATGGCCTTCTCGAAGTTGCCCTTGCCCAGCTCCACGCTGTTCTTGTTGCCCACGGTGTAGAGGGGAATCATCTCGGTGAAGTTGTCCACGTTGCCCTGCTCCTTCTCCAGCGAACCGTCGATGTAGGCCAGCGTGCCGTTGTAGTAGGTGTTGTACCGTGCGTTGAAGGCATGCCAGAACCTGCTCCCCGAAGTGTTCTTCTGGGAGGAGCATCCCGCCAAGGCCAGCGCCGCGGCCACGGCAAGGACAAGGGGGAGGTATCGGGCTATACGCGTGTCCACACTCTATAAAACGCTTTTCCCGTGGGGTTTATTGTCTTCATGGCCGGATATTCGCCGGGGTGTGGCGCTTTCTTCGGCCAGCGCGATGTATTCGTCCTTGATTTGGTCGGGCATGCTGACGCCTCTGAGGATGAGGCTGCGGCTCCACCCCCTCACCTCGTCGGGGCGCATGGTGTACATCACCTGGGCGAACTGCTCGGCCTCGTCGTCGGTGTATGCGTCGGAGGGGCGTCCGCGGAACCGGTCGAGCTCCTCGTCGTCGTAGTACACCGGAGCCTTTGTCGCGGCCTCCATCATGCACTCCTGCTCGCAGCGGTCGTCGCGCCCCGCGCAGGTGGCGCAGCCGGCCGGCGGCGTCACGCCGGCGGGCGCGTCCTCCCGGTCGGCCCACCCGATGAGGGCGGCCGCCACGCCTAGCGCCACGAGGGCAAGAATGAGCATCCACATCGTTCCGCTTCCTTCTGTCAGAGTTCCGCCGGGCCCGTCATTCGTCGCATTCCTCTATGCAGAAGCCCGCCTGGCGCAGGTGCCGCCAATAGTCGGGATAGGATTTCGACACCACCTCGGGATGCCTGATGCGGAGCCCCGGATGGTGGATGCAGCACGGAGCCAGGGCCAGAGCCATGCGGTGGTCGTCGTAGGTGTCGAGGGGCTCGTCCGACGGCTCGCAGCGGCTGCCGTCCCAGCGCATGGCGTCGTCGCCCTCGTGGGTCACCACATAGCCCAGCTTGGCCAGCTCGCGCTCCAGGGCGGCGATGCGGTCGGTCTCCTTGATGCGGAGGCTGCGCAGCCCGGTGAACCTGAAGGGAACCCCCTTCTCGCAGCACGCCACCACGAGCGTCTGCGCCAGGTCGGGCGAGCCGGTGAAGTCGTAGTCGAGCCGCGCCACGCCGGGGGCGTGCCAGGCGATGGCCACCTGCGAGAGGCCGTCGGCTCCGGCCGGCCCGAAGGAGGTCTTCACGCCCAGCAGGCTGAAGAGATACTTCACCACCGAGTCGCCCTGCCGCGAGCCGTCGGCGAGCCCCGCGAAGCGCACCGCCGAGTCGCGGTCGGCCAGCAGTGCCAGGGCCTCATACCAGTAGCTGCTGGCGCTCCAGTCGTTCTCGATGCGGTAGGGGCGGTCGGCATACCGCCCCGGGCTCACGCCGATGGTGTCCACGCCGGTCCATTCGGCCCTGGCGCCGTAGCGGTGCATCACCGAGAGGGTGAGGTCGATATAGGGCCGCGAGACGATTTCGCCCCACAACCTCAGCTCCAGTCCGCCGGCCAGGACGGGGCCGATGAGCAGCAGGGCCGAGGTGTACTGCGAGCTCACGTCGCCCGGCATGTCGAGGTGCCCGCCGTCGAGGGTGCGGCCGTGGATGCGGAGTGGCGGATAGCCCTCCTGCCCCAGGTATTGTATGTCGGCGCCGAAGCGGCGCAGGGCGTCCACAAGCACCCCGATGGGGCGGTGGCGCATCCGCTCCGACCCCGTGAGCACGTGGTCGCCGGGCGTGGCCGAGAGGTAGGCGGTGAAGAAGCGCATGGCCGTGCCGGCGGCCCCGATGTCGATGGTGTGCGGGCGGCGGGCGAAGGCCTCCGTCATCACGCGCGTGTCGTCGCAGTCGCTCAGGTTGTCGGGGCGCGTGCGGCCGCCCGAGAGCGCGTGGATGATGAGCGCGCGGTTGCTGATGCTCTTCGAGGCTGGCAGCGCGATGTCGGCGTCGATGTGGCTGGGGGCGGTGAGGCGGTAGGTTTTCATGCTTCTGGCAGTTTGTTCGTTGCTTGGGGGCGGGCTATCTCGCGATGCGCTTGGGCAGGTCCAGCGGCCCGTCGGCGGCTCCCCGCGTGCCGGCGTTCGCCCCGTTCAGCTTCGGCCCGGGGATGAGCGGACTGTAGTAGAGCACGCGCCTGACGCGCTTCCACTGGTCGCGCGTAAACTGGTAGCTCAAGCTGATGGAGTAGTCCATGAGGTTGGTCGACGTGAACCGTCCGCCGTCGCAGTCGCTGCGCCAGTCCAGGTCGCTCATGCTCAGGCTCTGCCCGCCCTGCTGCGCGGCCTGGCCCGCCAGCTCGCTGACGTAGCTCTGGTATTCCTTGTAGTTGTACGACGGCGTGTCGTCGCAGTAGTCGGTGTCGCCGCACGAGTCGGCCACCTCGGTGGCGCCGTCGGCGGAGCGCTCGGTGAACACGTGGTGCAGGCCCAGGTAGTGGCCCAGCTCGTGGGCCAGCGTCGTGCTGATGTCGGTGGAGCGGTAGGTGTAGGAGTCGGTGTTGCCGTAGTAGGAGTAGCGTGTCGACTCGTAGTCGCGCAGGACGTACAGGCTGTTGATGCTCGAGCAGTGGGCGTAGCGCAGGTTGCGCTTCGTGAGCGTGGTCTGTGTCACCTGGGCCAGGCCGGCCAGCGCCGTGTCGCTCTGGGTGACATAGGGCATGTGCGAGATGCCCAGCGTGGTGGAGCCGTCGTCGTCGGTCTGCGCAAAGTTGTAGAGCATCACGTTGATGTAGGTGTTCGGGTCCCAGATGTACTTCACGTTCTTGCCCGTGTTGTCGTCCATGAAGCTGTAGGGGTCGATGGGGTAGTCGCCGTCATACCGGGTGTACACCACGCCCGGGTGCTCCAGCGTGTTGCCGTCCTCGTCCTCCGTGGCCAGGACGAAGGCGAGCCCCATGTCGTGGCTCCGGTCGCCCTCCCTGTCGTAGACCCCACCCTTGTACAGCTCGTTGACGTTGTTCAGAATCTCCACGATGCGGCTGTAGGCGACGTATTGCGACGGGTCGGAGGCGTCCTGGTAGAGCACGTGGAAGACGACGGGCAGCTGGTACTCGTAGCTGCTGTCTATCTTGGCCGTGGTGTTGCGGTCGTCCAGGTCGGTGGTGTTGCTGTCGGAGCCGCCGTCGTCGTCGCCTCCGGAGCAGGCCCCCGCGACGAGGGCGAGCGTGACGAGAATCAGGGTGCGTATTTTCTTCATGTCGGTTTTTCTTTTTTCAAAGGCAAAGTTACAAAAAATGGATGAGAAAAAGCACAATGTTGCCAAAATGATTTTAAATTTAATACTCTGTAACATTTTCCACTGGCCCCATCATCTTGACATTCAGTGCGTTGCCGCACTCCCACACCCTCCTTGCAAGCCCACGCCCCCACACACCTGCAAGTGCTGTTTGTGGCGGCGGGTATCCGCATCCATCCACGTGGCAGGGGAGCACATTCGTCCCTCCTTTGCGCGGCGGGCACCCACTGCAGGGGCCGTGCCTCGTGCCGGCCCGCACGCGCGGAAAGGGCGTTCATGTGCCCGATGACGCGACGAATGCCCGATGCGTGTCACCGCCGTGCCGTCCGCCCCCGATGGTGTCCGCATCATCCGCCGGTGCTGCGGTTGAATCGTTCAAAACGCCGTTCCGTCGCCCAGGGCCGGCACAAATCCCTGTCCCCCTGCCGTGACGGCACGGTGGCAGCTGTATATCTTATATTTTTCATAATAAGGGGGACGCCTTGCCATTCCTGCCGTGACGGCACGGTGGCAGTAGTGCGTTTCTCAAAAGCATTTTGATTTGGGTGGGCTCCCGTTTTCGGGCTCCCACCTTTTTTTTTGCCCATGAACGGAAGCGGTTTT
>CAZVWX010000051.1:0-7988 GCA_964631105.1 uncultured Prevotella sp.
CCTCGACGAGGTCGTTGATGCATCCGCGGAGCACCGAGTCGGGCGAGGCCTGGGGGATGTTCATCTCCTGCGAGCTGTTCATGTAGGCCGTTGTGATGTAGGGCACGTCGCGGAAGTTGCGCACCAGGTAGAAGTAGCAGAGCGAGCGCAAGGCAAGCATCTGGGCGCGGTCGGCCTGGTAGTCGCCCTCGGTGTAGCTGGGGTCGATGCTCATGGTGCCGCCGGCCTTCTCCAGGACGACGTTGCAGGTGTTGATGACGGAGTAGACCGACGACCAGTCGGCGAAGGTGTTGGTGGTCTGAATGTTGACGGAGTTGATTTCGTTGAGGGCCGTCATCGTGGTGTTGTTGATGCTGGTCACGGGCACGAGCTCGTCGGAGCGGAAGTCGCCCCAGACGATGAGCCGCGTGATGAAGTTGGAGGCGCACATCGACTGGTAGGCCCCCTGCACCATCTGGTTCACCTCGGCCTTCGTCTGCCAATAGTCCTCGTCGACGGTCTTGTCGTCGGGCAGCAGCACCGTATCGACACAGGAGGTGAGCAACAGTGCGGCGGCTATGATGGAAAATAACTTTTTCATTGTCTTCGTTGAAAGTTTAGAAACCTATGTTGATACTGGCCGTGAACGACTTGGAGCGGGGTGTCTGCGACTTGTCCTGCGCCAGTCCCCATCCGCTGACGGAAATCTCCGGGTCTACGCCGCTGTACTTGGTCCAGCAGTAGAGGTTGTTCATCGAGAAATAGAGTTGCAGGTTGCTCAGCCCCCACTTCTTGATGAGCTTCTTGTCGAAGTTGTAGGAGAGCTGCAGGTTCTGGAAGCGCACGAAGCCACCGTCCTCGACGTAGCGGCTGGAGCCCTGGAAGTTGTAGCCGGTGTTGTAGAGTGCGCGCGGCATGGGGGTGACGTCGCCGTCCTTGCGCCAGCGCCAGTTCACGGTGGTGCTCTGGTTGTAGGTGGTGTACATCTCCTCGAGCGACATGCGGGCCAGGTTGATGACCTTGTTGCCGAAGCGGTACATGAAGCGTGTCTTCAGGCTCCACTTGCCGTAGCGGAAGGTGAAGTTGAAACCGCCGCTCACCTTGGGCTGCGAGTTGCCGAGGTAGACCACGTCGAGGGCGTTGATTTGTCCGTCGTGGTTGATGTCCTCGTAGATGGCGTCGCCGCCCTGGAAGGTGTAGGTGCTGGAGCCGTCGGAGTAGTTGTAGACCAGGTGCTGGGGATGTCCCTGCGAGGTCATGAGCACCTTGCCGTCGGTTCCGGTGACGATGGGGAAGGTGTGTCCGGCGGCGAGCTGCTCGTTGATCCAGGCCTCATAGTCGGACGGCGAGTAGATCTGCCCGTTGGCGGCGGCCTCGAGCTGCGCCTGCTTGTAGTGGTTCTCCAGGTACTCGTAGGAGTACTGGTAGACACCCTTGTAGCGGTAGCCGTAGATGGAGCCGAGGGGGTTGCCGGTCTGGATGCGGTTCAGATAGGTGCCGCGGTCGGTGGCCGTCCACGTGGAGTTGATGCTCTCGAGCACGCGGTCGTCCATCTCCTTGATTTCGTTGAAGTTCTGTGCCACGTTGAACCCGGCGCTGAGCGAGAACTTGCCAATCTTGAGGAACTGGTTGCCGTTGACGTTCATCTCCCATCCGCGGTTGGTCATCTCGCCCACGTTGTTCCACGTCAGGCTGCTGTAGCCGGTGGTGGAGGGAATGCGGACGCTCTTCATGAGCAGGTCCTTGGTGTCCTTGTAGTAGTAGTCGAAGTCCACCTCGATGATGTCGCGCAGGAAGCCGAGGTTGAATCCGAGGTTGACCGAGGTGGTCTTCTCCCAGCGCAGGTCGTCGAGCTTCAGGCCGTCGAGCTTGCTCACCACGTAGAGGTTGTTGCCGTTGCCGTAGTTGCCGGCGCTGGTGTCGTAGGTGGAGTAGAACAGGTAGTCGGCGTCGGGGGCCTTGCCGTTGACGCCGTAGCTGGCGCGCAGGGCGAGCATGGAGAGCCACTTCTCCTTCCACTTCTTCATGAAGGGCTCGTCGACGACGTTGTAGCGCAGCGAGACACCCGGGAAGTAGGCCCACTTGTTCTTGGGGCCGAACTTGGAGTCGCCGTCGGCGCGGAGCGAGAATCCGAGGATGTAGCGCCCCTTGTAGGCGGCGTGGAGGTTGTAGATCCAGTCCTGCGTGTTGGAGCGGCTGTTGCTGCTGGCCATGTAGCGCAGGTCGGCGTCGACGGTGGAGGAGGTGATGTCCTCGTTGGGCAGCATGTTCATCAAGATGGACTGGCTGTTGCTCTTCGACTTGCTCATCTCGTAGCGGGCGAGCATGGTCATGCTGATGTCCTTGTTATTAAAATAAGGTGTATAGATGAGCTCTGCCCTGGCCCCGACCTTGAGTCGGTTGGACTCCACGTTGGGGTTGGTGGTTCCCGAGCCGGCGCCGTAGCGGCTGACGTTGTAGTTGACGTTCTCAATCCAGGAGCCGGTCTGCAGCGAGGCGGGATAGAAGCCGTCGGTGGAGCGGGCGTAGATGTCGAAGTCGACGCGGCCGTTGAAGGTGAGCCGGTGCTTGCCCTCCTCGGGCTTCAGCAACTCGTACTTGATGTTGAAGTCGGGGGTGATGCGGTAGGTCTGCTCCTTCTTCCAGGCCAGGTTGGCGATGGCCACGGGGTTGCCCAGTGCGGCGATGCCGCGCAGCTCATAGGAAGAGTAGTTGCCCGTGTAGGGGTTGTTGCTGCCGCTCTCGGTGCCCGAGGGGTTCATCAGGTAGTACTCGTCGGTGTTGTTGCCGTTGGCGTCCTGGCGGTAGATGCTCATGTTGGGCGCCATCTGCTGTGCGATGCCGAGCAGTCCGGCGTAGTTCTGGTTGTTGTTGGTGTAGGTGAGTGCGAAGTTGGTGGAGAAGAGGATTCGGTCGCTCACGTTGTAGTCGAGCACCATGCGGGTGGAGAATCGGTCGAGCTGCTGCTTGATGATGGAGCCCGTCTGGTAGTCGTAGCCGGCCGAGATGCGGAAGCGCGCCTTCTCGCCGCCGCCGGTGAGGTTGAGGTTCCAGGAGTGCAGCTGTCCGAACTGCTTCACGGCGTCCACCCAGTCGGTGTTGTTGTTCCAGTTCTCGTACTCGCCCCAGCTGGTGTCATAGTTCAGCTCGGCGATGTTGGTGGTGGCGTCCGACTTCTGCGAGGGGTTGTAGAACTCCTCCTTCATCAGCATGGTGTAGTCGTCGCCGTTGAGCAGGCTGTAGCCGTCGGGCTGCCAGGTGCCGGTGAACTTGTAGGTGAAGTTCACGCGCGTCTTTCCGCGGCGTCCGCGCTTGGTGGTGATGAGGATGACGCCGTTGGCGCCCTTCGAGCCCCAGACGGCCGTGGCGGCGGCGTCCTTGAGGACGGAGATGCTGGCGATGTCCTCGGTGTTCACCGAGAGCAGCGAGGCGTACTGCTCCTCGGTGGCGCTCTCGAAGTCGAAGGTCTCGTCGGGGTTGTCGAAGATTTTGTCGTCGACGACTATCAGGGGCTGTGCGTTGCCGTTGATGGTGGTGACGCCGCGCAGGCGCATGGTGGTGCCCGAGCCGAGGTTGCCCGAGTTGGACACGATGTCGAGTCCGGCAATCTCGCCCTGCAGGGCCTCGTCGGCTGAGGTGAAGGCCATGCCCTCGACGCTCTCCATGTTGAAGGTCTGCTGGGCCACGGAGATTTCGCGCTTGGGAATCATCAGTCCGCCCGAGTTGGTGCGGTTGGCCACGACGGTGACCTCCTTGAGGGTGCGCTGCTCGGGCTCGAGCACGATTTCGAACATGGTCTGGTCGCCGATTTTCAGCGTCTTCGACTTGTCGCCGATGAACGACACCATGAGCTTGTTGTTCTTGTTGGCAATGGGCATGGTGAAGTTGCCGTTGGCGTCGGTCTGTGTGGCGTTGACAATACGGTTGTTGGCGTCGCGCTCGATGACGTTGGCCATCATGATGGGGCCCATATTGTCGCTGACCGTACCGGAGATTCTCAGTTCCTGCGCCATCGCCATGTGGGCGGCGAGGCACAAGACGGCAGTTAGCAATATTTTTTTCATAGACATAGTAATTTCGCCTTTAAGTAGTTTTTAGTGATGACGTTGGCTCCGGTAGGCTTTCTTCGCCGCGCCTGCAGCCACGACGCTCGGGTTCCACGAGGGCTGTCCGCCGCTGGTGTAGAGGTAGAAGGGCGTGGAAATCTCGTGTACGGCGCAGAACGACGAAGTGTAGATGGCCTGTGCCGAGGAGCGCGCCGAGGGCGAGGTGGTGCCATCGCCGTCGGTGTTGCCGAGCCAGATGTCGCGTGTCATCAGGTTGGAGAGCAGCCCCGAGGCGGGGTTCACGGTGTGGGTCTGGCCGGCGCCGTCGGTGAGGCTGATGACGCCTCCCGAGACCGAGACGGCGGGGTACTCGTCGGCCACGCCGTAGCTGTTGGTGAGCAGCGACTGCCCGCGCTCGGCCGACTGTGTGCCGTCGGCATAGAGCGAGCCGCTCTGGAAGTGGTAGCGGCAGAACTGGCGCAGGGCGTCGATCTTGGCGCGGGCGTCGTCGCGCACGCTGGCGGGCACCTCCTCGGCGCTCTCATATCCGGCGAGCTCGCTCTCGATGTCGCGCCAGTGGGGGAGCCCGGCGGCATAGGCCTGCTCCATGGCGTCGTTGTCGGGGGCGTAGAGGGTGTAGTTGTAGGTGTTGAACATCTTCACGTTCTGGTCGGGGCAGGCGTTCGGGGTCTTGTCCTTGCCGGTGCTGAGCTGGCTGGTGAAGATGATGTAGCGGTCCTGGTCGGTGGTGCCGAAGTCGTTCTCGTCGCTGGAGATGCCGGCCTTGGTGAGCAGCTCCTCCGACTCGAAGCCCGTGCAGGCCTCCAGGAACTCTGAGAAGCGGCTGTTCTCGGAGAGCACCTTGTAGACGCTCTTCGTGGGGCTCTGGATGACGTGGTCCACGCGGTAGGCGCGTCCGTTGGCCTCGGGATAGATCACCTTGATGTTGGACATGCCCGGGCCCGGGCCCTGGAGCTGGGCGTCGGTGCCCACCTGCGAGCCCACGGCGCCGCTGCCGCTGACGTAGATCTCGCCGCCGTGCTTGGTCTGGAAGTAGTGGCGCGAGCCGTCGATGACCTCACCCTCGTCCAGGATGACGGTGTGGTAGTTCAGGATGTCGACGAGCTGGGTCACCTTGCCGCCCACGCCGGTGCCCGAGCCGATGTCGGTGCGGGTGGGTGTGGAGGAAATCTCGCCCGTGGTGGGGTTGTAGTTGTGCACGTCGATGACCAGCGGCACCTGGCGGCGCTGCGGCGCGGCCGTGGCCGACGCGGGGTCGTTGTACTCCTTATAATATATGTGGAGGGCCTCCTGCTGTGCCTTGCCGAACGACGAGGGGTCTATGTAGTAGTAGTCGAAGGCTGAGTTCTCGGGGATGAAGAAGGCGTAGTTGGCGCTCATGGAGAGGAGGTACTTGTTGAAGTCCACCTTCAGATAGCGCGTGCTGGCGTCCGACTGGCTGACGAGCCAGTTCATGATGGTCATGTCGGGATAGGACGACGAGGGTGCGAGCACGGCGCGGTACTCGTCGGGCACGATCATGTCGTTCAGCACGTAGATGACGCCGTTGTTGGCAATCTTGATGTTGTAGGTGCCGTCGGCGTTCTGGGCGAGCTTGCTGATGTTCATGCCCATGTTCTCGCTGGCGTCGTTGGTGATGGTGGTGAACTTGCTGGGCACGGTGCCGACGAATGAGGTCTTCATCAGGTTGGTGAGGAAGGAGGTGAGCACCTGCGGCCGCTGGTTGTACAGGTCGTCGAGGTTCTCGGCCAGGTTGGCCGCCGTGTTGTCGTGGGAGCCGTAGATGTCGATGAGGTAGGCGCCGTCGCCGCCGGGGAGGAAGTATTTCTCGAAGGCGTCGTTGTCGGGCACGAACATCGCGCCGATGTCAGTGATGGTGTAGTCGAGGTCGGAGGTGTTGGCGTGCGAGGGATAGTACTGGTTCCATCCCGGGTCCCAGCTCAGGTAGGTGCCGCCGGAGAGGGAGTGGCCGTCGGGGTCGCTGGTGACGGCCTCGGTGTTGGTGCTGCTGCTGCCGTGGGAGCGCGCGCTGAAATAGCGCAGCTGGAAGATGGAGTCCTTCAGCGCCTGGTTGTTCTGCACGGCCCAGTCGTTGTACTGGTTGGTGGTGACCTGGTCGAAGTAGGGCACGGCGTAATAGTCGAGCACGCGGCTGAAGAGGCTCGTCTCGCTGTTGCGGCGCAGCACCTGCGGCATGTTGCCCGGCGGCACGAGCACGTTCTGCAGCTGGTGGATGTAGCCGTTCTGGCAGGTCACGTCGCTGTGGATGATGGGGTCGTCGAAGACGTAGGCCGCGCCGTCGGTGTAGGGCGCTCCGGTGAGAATCTCGAAGTCGCTGCCCGAGCCCGAGGTGGAGATGGCGTTGTTCACCATCTGCGCGTTGGTGAAGTGAACGAGCATCGGGCGGGTGTTGTCAGACACCAGGTCGATGCCCTTGTTGTAGTAGCGCGTCCAGTAGCTGTTGTTCACAGGCATGTCGGACGGCCCGTAGAGGTGGGTGATGGAATCGATGATGCTCACGTTGGTCTGGTGCTTCAGGGCCATGCCGTCGGAGGTGGTGCTCCCGTTGCTCACGTTGGAGAGCATCGCCACGAGCAGGGCGTTGTCGAGCATCGAGGAGTTGAGCAGCATCTTCTTCTGGGCCAGCGAGAGCTGGTCGTAGCTGCTCACGCCCCAGTCGTTGTTCTGGAAGAAGCGCTCGAAGGCCTCGTCGTTGGCGGGGAAGACGGTTTTCGAGCCGGTGCGGCTCAGCGTCTCGGTGTAGCCCAGGTCGTCGATCAGCCGGAGGTAGTTGGTGAACGTGCCTTCCAGCAGGTCGGAGTCGGGGTTCCGCAGGGCCTCGTAAATACTGGAGCCCAGCCATGACGGCTTGTGGTCGGGGTCCACCTCTTCGTTCTTGTCGACGCAGGAAGACAACAGTCCCACGCTGACAAGAGCGACACATAACAGGATTTTTTTCATATAACAGTTATATTTCGATTAGTTCACGTTAGGTAATCCAGGAGACTCTAAACCGGTTGTATGGTTATTGTCTGCAAATTTAGATAAAAAAAATTAAAGCGGCAAAGATTTGCCTCTCTATTTTTTGAGAAAACCGCTACAAGAATTGACTTTTAACACAGTTGCCGCGCTGTGAGCGCAAACACACGGGGGCGAAGGCGCGGGCGCGGGCGATTGTCCACTCGCAGGGGCCGCGCCACGGATGGATGTATGCAGACACGCGCCACGGCATGTGGTCGACACATATGCGCCCCGCCGCCGTCGGTCATGCCGTTGATGAGAGATACTTGTGGACATGAAGCGCACGATGTGCTGTCCTGCCTCTTCGAGGCAGCCAGTGGGGTGGTAGAGAGTGCTCCGCCCCCAGGCTGCGGTCGCTGCGCTCCCTTAGCCTGGGGTTACTCATGGTCCAGCCTCTGCGAGGCTGCATCGCTGCCATCCGTGCGGGCCGGCACAAGGCACAGCCCCTGCCGTGGACAACCGCGGCCCATGCCTGCTGCGACGGCACAGACGCATTTTGCGCACCCGCGGGACATACGCCATTTGGCTCTTATAATCCTTGTCCGCAACGTGGACGCATTTTGCGCACCCGCGGGACATACGCCGGGAACATATCGAGCGACCTGCTGAAAATCGAGACGCATTTTGCGCACCCGCGGGACATACGCCCGCCTGCGTGCGCATGAGAACGCGCGTCATGCAGGACGCGTTTTGCGCATCCGCGGGACATACACCGCAACGGCACGAGTGCGGCCGACTTGGATTGTCAACTATTCTCTCATCGATTTGAAGAACGGCCTTCTTGCAAAGTGTAAGCGGCCTTCTTGGCATCGAAGAAGGCCGTTCTTCGAGGCAAAGAAGGCCGTTCTTTGGACCGAAGAAGGCCCTTCTTCGAAATGACCCCCTATTTTTCTCGCATCTTTACAAAACGGTAAGCAAATC
>CAZVWX010000052.1:0-7986 GCA_964631105.1 uncultured Prevotella sp.
CGAAGAAGGCCGTTCTTCGAACCGACCCCCTATTTTTCTCGCATCTTTACAAAACCGTAAGCAAATCGGGGAAGAAAGTTCGCAGAATGTCACAGGAGCGCGGAATGTTCTGACTTTCTGAAAAACCGGATTTTTCGGAGGGGTCTGAATGATGTAAATGTAATTTTAAACAGGGTGACTGCGATGCCAACAGGTGTGGTCCACGTGCCGCCACGCCGTGTCCCTCCGTCTGCAGCGTCGTCGCAACGGCAGGGGCCGGCACAAGGCGCGGCCCCTGCAAGTGGGCATTGTGGCGGAACGGGGAATCGCACAGATTCCCCGGCCCCTTATTCCAGCTTGCTCCCCTCCATCACCTTCGGGCAGAAGGGCTCGAAGGCACATTGGGAGCAGTGCGGCCTGGCGCTCGTGCAGACATAGCGGCCATGCAGGAGGAGCCAGTGGTGGGCACGGCTCACCAGCGGGGTGGGGATGTGCGACGCCAGGTAGTCCTCTACCTTCCGCGGCGTATTGGCCGTTTTCGGCACGAGTCCGAGCCGGTGGCTCACCCGGTAGACGTGGGTGTCGACGGCGATGCAGGCGTGGCCGAACCACACCGCCTCCACCACGTTGGCCGTCTTGCGCCCCACGCCCGGCAGCCTCATCAGTTCCTCCCGGCTGTCGGGCACGTTGCCGTGGTATTCCCCGGCGAGCATCCGCGCCAGGGCCGCGAGGTGGCGGGCCTTGGCGTTGGGGTAGCTCACCGAGTGGATGAATTCCAGCAGGTCGTCTTCGGAGGCCTGCGCCATGGCTGCGGTGTCGGGGTAGCGTGCGAAGAGGTCGGGCGTGACCATGTTCACGCGCTTGTCGGTGCACTGGGCCGAGAGCACAGTGGCCACCAGCAGCTGGAACGCGCTGCCGAAGTCGAGCTGTGTAGTCACCTCGGGCTGCGTGCGCTCAAAGTAGTCGAGCACCCGCTCGTAGCGTTCGCGCCGCGTCATGGCCTGCTACTTTTTGGCGGCGGGCTGTCCTTTGTAGGCCTTGTTCAGTCCGGCCACCACCTCGTTGGTGATGTCGTAGGCCTTGTCGGCATAGAGCAGGTTGTCGCCGCTCTTGCTGAAGATGATGCTGTATTTCTTGTCCTTGTTGTATGCGGCCAGATAGTGGGCGATGGAGTCGTGCAGGGCCTTGTTGTACTTGTCGGTCTCGCCCTGGAGCTCGTTGCCCAGGCGCTGCTGCAGGGCCTGGAGGTCGTTTTGCTGCTTCTGCAGTCCGGCCTGGATGGCCTCGGCCTGCTCGCGGGTGTAGGCGTTCTGCTGTGCCTTCTGCTGGAAGTTGGCGGCGGCGGCCTGCAGCTGCTGTCCCTTGGCCTCGATGGTCTTCTGCGCGTTGAGGCTCTTCTTCTGCAGCAGGGTCGAGTACTCCTTGGCAAACTTGTACTGCGTCATGATGGAGTCCACCTCCACATAGGCTATCTTCAGTTCTGCGGGAACCTTGGGCGTGGCCGTCTTGGCCTCCACCTCGGGCTGCTGCTTGTTGCACGATGCGAGTGTCATGGCGCAGACGGCGGTCAGGGCCAGTGCGCTGAGAATGTTTTTCTTCATGTTGTTATTTGTCATTTCGTTTTCTTTCTTTTTGTTTTCCGGCTTTCCGGCCGTTGCCGCCGGGGGGCTCGCCTCCTTGCGGGGCGGGGGTGGGGTGTCGTGGCGCGGCTGCCGTGCCGGGATGGGGCGGGCCGGCGGTCGGCTCACATGGCTTTGCCGGCCTGGCGTGCCTCCCGGTCCTGGTCGACCACGCAGTGTATGCCCTGCCGGCGCATGGCCGCGTTGTCGTGGATGTGCTGCGAGGGGAACTTTCCGTTTCTCTTCACAATCACTTTCACGCACAACAATGCCATGCCGATAGCAATAATTAACACGCTGAGTAGCAAAGTTTCTATCATTTTTATTACTTTTGCAGTGCCAATGCTGGCATAATTTTCCGCAAAGGTAAGGTTTTTAACGTAAAAGACAAAATAAAATCACTTAATAATGAATAAAAACAACCTACGCCCCGCCCGCGTGTTCGAGCAGTTTGCCAAAATCAACACCATTCCCCGCCCGTCCAAGCACGAGGAGAAGATGATAGCCTACTTGCAGGAGTTCGGCCGCAGCCACGGGCTGGAGACGGTCACCGACGCGACCGGCAACGTGCTGATGCGCAAGCCGGGCACGAAGGGGCGCGAGCAATGGCCCACCGTCGTCCTGCAGGCCCATATGGACATGGTGTGCGACAAGCTCGTCGACGTGGACTTCGATTTCACCAAGGACGCCATCCAGACCTATGTCGACGGCGACTGGCTCAAGGCCAAGGGCACCACGCTCGGGGCCGACGACGGCATCGGCGACGCCATCATCCTGGCCATCCTCGACAGCGACGATGTCGAGCACGGCCCCCTGGAAGCACTCTTCACGCGTGACGAGGAGACGGGGCTCACCGGAGCCTTCGGCATGAAGGAGGGGTTCCTCACGGGCAAGTACCTCATCAACCTGGACAGCGAGGACGAGGGGCAAATTTTCGTGAGCTGCGCCGGAGGCGTCAACACCACCGCGACGTTCGCCTTCCGCCGCGAGGCGGCCCCCGAGGACTACTTCTTCATGGAAGCCTCGCTCAAGGGGCTCAACGGCGGCCACTCGGGCGACGACATCAACAAGAAGCGGGCCAACGCCATCAAGGTGATGGCGCGGTTCCTCTTCCTGGAGCAGGAGAAGATGCCGCTCCGCCTGGCGTCGTGGAACAGCGGGAGGATGCACAACGCCATTCCCCGCGACGGCAGGGTGGTCCTTGCCGTGCCCGGGGAAAGGAAGGAGGAGGTGAAGGCCGACTTCAACGTCTTCGCCAGGCAGGTGGAAGACGAGTTCCACGTCACCGACACGCACATGCAGTGGGCCCTGGGCTCGGCCGAAGCCCAGGCGGTGCTGCCCCAGCAGGTGTCGCACAACCTCGTGCTGGCGCTGCAGGCCGTCGACAACGGGCCGCTCACCAACTGCCAGGACGAGGCCATCGCCTGGATGGTGGAGACGTCGAGCAACGTGGCAAGCATCGTCACCGAGGCTGAGCGCGTCACGGTGGTGAGCAGCCAGCGGTCGAACGTGGAGAGCAACCTCGTGAACATGTGCAACACCGTGCGCGCGGCTTTCCTGCTGGCCGGGGCCGACGTGGCCACGGGCGACGGCTACCCCGCTTGGAAGATGAATCCCGACAGCAAGCTCCTGAAGGTGGCCGTAGAGGCTTACCGCAGGCTCTTCCACAAGGACCCGAAGGTGATGGGCATCCATGCCGGACTGGAGTGCGGGCTCTTCGGCGAGAAGTATCCGCAGCTCGACATGGTGAGCTTCGGCCCCACGCTGCGCAACGTGCACACGCCCGACGAGAAGCTCCTCATCCCCACCGTGCAGATGGTGTGGGATCACCTGCTCGAAATCCTCAAGAACATTTCCGAATAGGCGCGGGCCGGAAGGCAGCGCCTCTGACAGACAACCGATATGCGTCACTTCAGAAAAACATTAACCCTCGCGCTCGCCGCCACGGCCCTCATGATGGCCGCGTGCGGCCAGCGATACCGCGCCAAGCAGCTGGTGGACGACTTCATGGAGCAGAACATGACGGCGGAGCCATCGGGCGTGTCCTACTCCAAGGTGGACTCCACCCGGTACCTCACGCCACAGGCCGTCGGGGCCATGCGCCGGGCCGTGGCCTCGCTCCCGGCCTACCGCCCCGCCATCAGCTATGCCGGCGGCGGGCTCCCGGCGTGCGTGTATTACATGAAGGTGAGCTATGACCAGACCGACACCGCGGGCAAGAAGCAGCGTCACTCGCAGACCTTCTATTTCGACCGCGAGGCTACGCGCGTCATCGCCTTCAAGGACAATTGAGGGCGGGGCCGCCCCAGGGATACCCATGCGCCGGTGTGCCGGCGCGAAAACGCGGCCTGGCCCTTTGTGGCACCAAAAACGTGAATTTCCGGTGCCGCGATAGTGCTTATTTCAAAAGAAAAGTGTACTTTTGCAGACAAATTAGAAGACAGAATGAAGAAGATTCCCATGCTGCTGTGTGCCCTCGTGGCTTTCGCCGCCCTTTCCTCGTGCGACGACACCGCCACCTATGCCGAGCAGAAGAAGACCGAGCGCAACGCCATCAGCGCCTATGTGCGCTCCAATGGCATCAACACCATCACCGTCGCGGAGTTTCTGGCCAACGACACCACCACCGATGTGAGCAAGAACGAGTACGTGCTCTTCCCCAACTCGGGGGTCTACATGCAAATCGTCAGAAAGGGGTGCGGGCAGAAAATCCAGGACGGCGAGACCGTCGACGTGCTCTGCCGGTTCACCGAGCGCAACATCCTCACCGACTCGATTACGCTCACCAACAACATCCTCTATTACTCCTCCATCGTCGACAAGATGCAGGTGGCCAACACCTCGGGCACCTTCACCGGCTCGTTCGTGTCGGGGCAGAGCGTGATGTACAGCGTCTACGGCTCGCTCTCAGTGCCCGAGGGGTGGCTTGTGCCCTTCTCCTACATCAATGTGGGACGGCTGGTGAACGACGGCGACGAGACCGCCAAGGTGAAGCTCATCGTGCCCTCCGACTACGGCACCACGACGGCCGCCGCCAGCGTCATCCCCTATATGTATGAGATTACTTTCGAGCGGGGACGATAAGCCCCGCCCTTCAAACAAGAGACTTTTTCTGATATGACACTCATCAAATCCATTTCCGGCATACGGGGCACCATCGGTGGCCGTGCCGGCGACACGCTGAATCCCCTCGACATCGTCAAGTTCACCTCGGCCTACGCCACATTCATCCGCCGCAGCGGGCAGTCGTCAAGCAACACCATCGTCGTCGGGCGCGACGCGCGCATCTCCGGGCCGATGGTGATGCGCGTGGTGTGCGGAACGCTGATGGGCATGGGCTACGACGTGCTCAACATCGGGCTCGCCACCACGCCCACCACCGAACTTGCCGTGCGCATGAGCGGCGCCGCGGGGGGCGTCATCATCACCGCCAGCCACAACCCGCGCCACTGGAACGCGCTGAAGCTGCTCAACCACGAGGGCGAGTTCCTCACCAAGGACGACGGCGGCGAGGTGCTTGCCATTGCCGCCAGCGAGGACTTCGAATATGCCGACGTGGACCATCTGGGCCACTATCGCGACGACGACTCCTACGACCGCCGCCACATCGAGAGCGTGCTGGCGCTGGGTCTGGTGGACGTGGAGGCCATCCGCAACGCCCACTTCCGTGTGGCCGTGGACAGCATCAACAGCGTGGGGGGCGTCATCCTGCCCGGACTGCTCAAGGCGCTCGGCGTGGAATACACGTTCCTGAACGGCGAGGCCAACGGCGACTTCGCCCACAATCCGGAGCCGCTGGAGAAGAACCTAGACGGCATCATGGGCGAGGTGGCCCGCGGGGGCTACGACCTCGGCATCGTCGTCGACCCCGATGTGGACCGCCTGGCCTTCATCCAGGAGGATGGGAAGATGTATGGCGAGGAATACACGCTGGTGACCGTGGCCGACTATGTGCTCGACCATGTCGAAGGCCCCACGGTGAGCAACCTCAGTTCGACACGGGCCCTGCGCGACATCACCGAGAAGCACGGCTGCAAGTATTACGCCGCCGCCGTGGGCGAGGTGAACGTGACCACGAAGATGAAGGAAGTGGGCGCCGTGATTGGCGGCGAGGGAAATGGCGGAGTGATCTATCCCGAAAGCCACTACGGGCGCGACGCCCTCGTGGGCATCGCCCTCTTCCTGAGCTCGCTGGCACAGAAGGGATGCAAGGCCAGCGAGCTCAGGGCCTCGTTCCCCAGCTATTTCATAGCCAAGAACCGCATCGACCTGACTCCCGCCACCGATGTCGACGCCATCCTGGACAGGGTGAAGGAGCTCTATGGCGCCGAGGCCGACGTGCAGGTGACCGATATTGACGGCGTGAAGCTCGACTTCCCCGACCGCTGGGTGCATCTGCGCAAGAGCAACACCGAGCCCATCATCCGCGTGTACAGCGAGGCTTCCACCATGGCCGAGGCCGACGCGCTGGGCAAGAAGCTCATGCAGGTGGTTTACGACATGCAGTGAGCGTGAGGCCGACGGCTTGGGAGGAAGCCGGAGGCCTGTGTATATCGGTATTGACAGGTTCTTGCGGGAACTGAATGTGGGCAAGGATTGATACGGCAATGTTGCACCGGCGGATGAAATGTATGCACGAACAACCGCGGAATGCATCTGGAGGACACACTTTCAGGAAACCCGGGGGCGGCGGTCTTCCTTCGCCCCCGGGTTTTTCATGGCCTTATTTCGACAGCAGTTGGCCTTGCACTTTGGCTATTTTGACCCAAAGGGCCGAATACTTGCGCTGGAAGGTGATGAAGTCGATGGGCGAGCCTTGCTCGTCGAAGATTTCGGTGTGTGGGCTCCCGTTCTCGTTCACGGTCATGACGATGGCCTTCTTGCCGTTGTCGTGGTAGAAGGTGAGCGACTTGAGCACGCCCTGCTCGGTGAGGAAAAAGCCCGCCTTGTCGTCGTCGGTCCATATTTCGCCAGAGAAGGGCTTGTTCTGATAGCAGACGCTGTCGCCGCGGAACGATACGTCGCTGACGTGGATTTTGTGTCCGCATGCCGACAGGGACAGCATCACGGCAGCCACGAGGATGGGTTGGATGAAGGTTCTCTTCATGTTGTCAGGTTTTTTGGCTTTTAGTTTTATGTTGTTGCGGGTCGTGGCTGTTGCCGACGGCCTGGATGTTGCGCATGAGTCCGGCATACTTGGCTCGCTTCACGGCGCTGCCCTTGAAGAGTCTGCGGTAGTCGTCCTCGCTCCGGTGCTGCCATTTTTCGCGCGTCATGCTGAGCAGCTCCGGCTTGGGCTGCAGCTCTGGCGTGTGGTTGGGGTGGGCGTAGCGGTTCCACGGGCAGGCCTGCTGGCAGCGGTCGCAGCCGTAGATTACGCGGCCCATCTTGCCGGCCACCTGCGGGCTCAGGGCTCCGTGGTGCTCTATGGTCTGATAGCTCAGGCAACGCTTGGCGTCGAAGGCGCCGCCGGGGGTGATGGCCTGTGTGGGGCAGGCGTCGACGCAGCGGTGGCACGTGCCGCAGCGGTTGGGCTGTGGCGTGTCGTAGCTGAGCGGGGCGTCGAGGAATAGCTCGCCCAGGAAGAACATGCTTCCGGCGTGCGGGATGATGAGCTGCCGGTTGCGTCCCGTCCAGCCCAGCCCGGCCCTGACGGCCCAGTAGCGTTCCAGGATGGGGGCCGAGTCGCAGAAGGCGCGGTAGTGCGTGTGGCCGTCGTCGATGGGCTCCTGCTGGTTCCATGCCATCTCGACGAGCCCGAAGGCGTCGGCGAGCCGCCGCAGGCGGTCTTTCACCACGGTGTGGTAGTCCTGCCCCAGGGCGTAGGCTGCGAGCTGGTATTCGCCTGGCGGCAGGGTCTCGGCGGGGGCGTAGTTCAGGGCCACGCACACGATGCTTCTGAGTCCGGGCATGAGCAGGCGCGGGTCGAGGCGCTTGTCGGTGTTGCGGGCCAGGTAGTCCATGTCGCCATTGTCACCTTCGGCAATCCACCTGCGCACGAGCCGCGCCGTGCCGGCGTCGACGGCTCCGGCCTCGGCTACGCCGCAAGCGAAAAAGCCGAGGCGGAGAGCCTCGGCTTTGATGTTGTCGCTATTCAATGGTTCTGAATTCATAGCCTTGTTCCTGTAGCCACTGCAAAGCCTCGGGCAGTGCATATTTCAGTTTGTCAATGCTCTTGAGCGAGTCGTGGAAGGTGATGATGCTGCCGTTGCGGGCGTACCGCTTCACGTTGTTGAGCACGTCGTCGGCCGTCATCCACATGGAATAGTCGCGTGTGACGAGATCCCACATCACTATCTTGTAGTGCCGCTTGAGCCACCAGTAGGCCGCCGCACGCATCAGTCCGTGGGGCGGGCGGAAGAGATGGGAGTGGATGAGCTCGTTGGCC
>CAZVWX010000053.1:0-7786 GCA_964631105.1 uncultured Prevotella sp.
CCGTAGTCTTGGGGCTGCGGCTCTCGCGGTGGTAGCTGCGGTAGTCGTCGCGGTCGATGTCGACATCGGGTTCTCGCAGCCCGCCCTCGCGCGGAAGCTGGAATTTGAGATACTTGATATTCAATCCCCTCTCCATCCACATCCTTTCATAGTAGGTTTGGATGGAGAGGATTTTTTGTGCCGTGGGGTCGGTGGCCGGTTCCAGGCCGTTGGAGCCGTGGTGGGTGCCGTAAAGGTCGGTGGTGGCCACGCACAGCGGCAGGTGGTTGGCACGCACCATTTCCAGCGTGTACTGGTAGAGGAAGTTGGAGTCGGTCTTCAGGTGAATGGCTCCGCCGTCGGCCAGGAAGTGGCGGTAGCGCTCCATGAAGAACGTGCTCGTGAGCCGCTTCCGGGCGTTCTTCATCTGCGGGTCGGAGAAGGTGAGCCAGAGCTCCTGCACCTCGCCGGGGGCGAAGAAGCGGTCGATGATCTCGATGTTGGTGCGGAGGAAGGCCACGTTGGCAAGCCCCTCCTGGAGTGCCTGCCGGGCTCCAGTCCACATGCGGGCTCCTTTGATGTCGACGCCGATGAAGTTGCACTCGGGAAAGAGGCGTGCGAGCCCCACGGTGTACTCACCACGACCGCACCCGAGTTCAAGCACGATGGGGTGGTCGTTGTGGAAATAGTCGTCACGCCAGCGGCCTTGCATCTTGAAGCGTACGCCGCTCACTACGGAGTAGGGGTATTGGAAGACGTTCTTGAAGGTCTCCATTTCGGCAAACTTTGCCAGCTTTCCTTTGCCCATAATCTTTCTTCTGATGTGGTATCTTCTTTTCTCGCTTGCTCTTGACGTGCCTTTTTTCTGCCCCGCACCCTGCCGTGGCGGGATTTTCCCCTTGCGCCTTTTTGGAGGGGGGGAAGGGCTTGTGTGGATTCTATAATGCTGGCGCGACGGGGAACACGTAGAAGCGGCGGTCCATGTCGGGGTCGAGCATCCACTGGTCCACGACGATGTGGTTGTCCAAAGCCTTGATTTCGAGCGTGTGCCTGCCCTTGGCGATGTGCAGGGGCAGCGTCTTGACGGCCTGGCCGCGGAGCACGTTCAGCTTCCATTGCTCGGAACGGTACTTCTCCTTGAGCGAGAACACCACGGGCGCGGCCCCGTCGACGCTTACGGAGAAGCGTATGTCGCCCTTGTCGTTGGCCTGTGTGGGGATGAGGGCTACGCGCAGCAGGGCCGAGTCGCCCTCGCCGGTGTAGAGGAAGTCGTACTTCAGGCTCCCGTCCTTGGGCAGGCGCACGGCCTTCATGGAGTGGCCGAGCATCTGCACCGGCGTGGCTCCCGGTGTGGCCGCGGTCCACTGGCAGGCGTTCATCACCGTGGCACCGTCCTGCTGCTGCGTGGCGGGCTGCAGGCCGTAGCCCGCATATTTCGCCAGTTCGCCGGGCGTGAGCTTGCCGGGCAGCGTGGGTGCGTCGAAGACGTAGAGGTCGCGCGGGCGGGCACTCATGTTGCCCAGCCACTTGCCGCCCGCGAGGGTGTTGTTGTATTGTTCGGTGAGCCGGTTTATTTCCTCGTAGGCCCTCCAGCTGCGCACGGCGGGCGCCAAGGCCTCCTCGTCGTTGTGGAAGCTCTCGGGACGACCGATGTGGCGTGCCTCTTGCGCCTGGAGCTGCTTGGTGGCCATGGCCGCCGCACAACTGACGGGATAGGTGATGGCGGCGAAGAAGGCGTCCTTCAGCTCCGGCCGCACCAGTTTGGCGGCCTCGTCGACCTCCGCCTTCACGCGGGCGTAGGCGTTGAGGTAGTATTCCAGCTCATTGCCGAACTCGTCGGCCGCAAACTCGGTGTCCTGCACCGGCGACCAGCCCTTGGCGTATTTCTTCTTGTCGAGCTCCACCTGGTTCCATCCCATGAACTCGGGATGGCGGATGGCCGTGAGGTGGAAGAACTCCGTCATGGGCTTCACCAGCCGGCGGCCCGCCGCCTGCCCGAACTGCTGGCAGAGCCATTGCGCGAGGTGTTCCTGCAGGTTGTCGGGCCGGATGCTGTCGATGTTCCATGCCATGTCCATGAACAGGCTGAGGTCGTAGGCCGCCACCTTCGGGTCGTGCACGTTGACAATCCACAAGCGACGGCACTGGTGGTCGTAGGCCTCGCGCATCTCGTTGTAGAGCAGGCCAGGCTGCAGCGTGGTGAGCCACAGGTAGTCGTGGGGCCGCCCCCAGTAGCTCAGGTGGTAATAGACACCGCCTCCGCCCCGTCGCTTTTGCTGCGTGCTGTCGGAGAGGCGCGTCATGTAGCCATAGTTGTCGTCGCACCACATCAGCATCACATCGTCGGGCACGTTGAGCCCCGACTCATAAATTTGCAGCACCTCCTTGTAGGGGATGAACACTTGCGGCACGCGGGTGATGTCGCGGTTGACTTCCTGCTTGAGCAACTTGCGCTGGAAGTCGATGACCGACTGTAGGCCGGTGAGCTTCTCCTGGGGAGTCTTCACGCCCTGCATCGAGCCGTCGTGTATGCCGCGCATGCCGATGGTGTAGAGTGCGTCCATCGTCGCCGTCTCGCGTGCCCGCTCGCGCCAGTAGGCCTCCACCTGCGCCCGGTTGGTCATCCAGTTGTAGGGGCCGCGCTTGGCCTCGTCCCACTCGTCGACGTTGTTGCGCAGGATGGGCTCGCAATGCGAGCTTCCCACGAAGATGTCGAACGAGTCGGCCACCTCCTTGTTGCCCTTCACCTTGAAGAAGGCCGTCGTGCCCGTGTGCATGGCGGGCCAGAGGGCGTTGCCCCTGAGGCGGAGCAGGAGCTCGAAGAGGTGGTGGTAGTAGCGTGGGCCCATGTCGCCGCTCTTCAGATGGCGCTCCAGGGTTTTGTTGTCCCACACGCGGTTCGACCAGTCCTCGTCGTTGATGAACACACCACGGTATTCCACGGAGGGCGACTGGAGGGTCTCGAACTTCTCGTCGAGCGTGAGATAGCGCTTGCGCTCGGGCCTCACGTCGCCCCAGTAAATCCACGGCGAGACACCCGCCTGGCGCGAGAGCTCCAGAATGCCGTAGGCCGTGCCCCGCCCGTTGCTGCCCGCGACGACCACCTTGCCCTGGCGGACACCCATCCAGAAGGCGTCGGGCTTGGTGATGAACCGCTCGTAGGGCACGCCGAGGGCCTTGAGCTGCTTGAACTCCTTGTTCGACAGCTGGTCGAGCTGGTAGATAATGATGCTGCCGTTGCCGCGGCGGGCTGACTTGCCGGTGACGGCCTTCATGTCGGAGGAGAACATTTCGAGGGCCTTCTCCACCACGGTGCCGTATTTCTTCTGTATCGTGTAGGTGACGTGGCCGCCCGCATACCACGCCACGTCCTTGGCCGGAGCGGACAGGGGCAGACAGAGCAGGGCCGCCAGCAGAATGTTTCTTGTCTTCATCTTTTTTCTTTTATGTTGTTGACTGTGGGTTGTTGACGATTGGGGTTCCGTTGGTGCATCCGCATCCCCGCGGGCTCCGGGAACTGCCGGAGCCCCCTGGCCGGCCAGGGGCGGAGATGGAAGATTGGGCAAAGTTAAGCAAAAAAGGCGAGATGGGGAAATATATTCGATTATTTTTGGAGATTCGTCGGATAATCTTTACTTTTGCACGACAATCAGGAAAATCAAATCAGACATCAGCAAAATATCATTCCTTTCATGACAACGTTATATCCCAACTTGGTCAAGGACGCCCTCAGGCAGGTCGTCTACCCGGGCACGAAGAAGAACCTCGTCGACAGCGGCATGCTGGCCGACAACATGCGCATCGACGGCATGAAGGTGAGCTTCTCGCTCATCTTCCCCCGCAACACCGACCCCTTCTTGAAGTCGACTGTCAAGGCCGCCGAGGCCCAGATTCATTATTCCATATCGCCCGACGTGGAGGTGACCATCACCCCCGAGTTCAAGTCGGCCCCCCGCCCCGAGGCGGGCAAGCTGCTGCCCGGGGTGAAGAACGTCATTGCCGTGAGTTCGGGCAAGGGCGGCGTGGGCAAAAGCACCGTCGCCGCCAACCTGGCCATCGCCCTGGCCAAGCTGGGCTACAGGGTGGGACTGCTCGATTGCGACATCTTCGGCCCGTCGATGCCCAAGATGTTCGGGGTGGAGGACGCCCGCCCCTATGCCGTGCACAAGGACGGCCGCGACCTCATCGAGCCCATCGAGAAATATGGGGTGAAGATGCTCTCCATCGGATTCTTCGTCAGCCCCGACACGGCCACGCTCTGGCGGGGCGGCATGGCCACGGCGGCCTTGAAGCAGCTCATCGGCGACGCCGACTGGGGCGGGCTCGACTATTTCGTCCTCGACACGCCGCCGGGCACGAGCGACATCCACCTCACGCTCTTGCAGACCCTTTCAATTACCGGGGCCGTCATCGTCAGCACGCCGCAGAAGGTGGCCCTCGCCGACGCACGCAAGGGCATCGACATGTATCGCAACGACAAGGTGAACGTGCCTATCCTGGGATTGGTGGAGAATATGGCGTATTTCACGCCCGCCGAGTTGCCAGAAAACAAATACTACATCTTCGGAAAGGACGGATGCCGCAACCTGGCCAAGGAGATGGATGCGCCACTGCTGGCCCAGATTCCCCTCGTGCAAAGCCTTTGCGAGAGCGGCGACGACGGCATCCCCGCCGCCACGAAGGTGGACTCCGTCATGGGGCAGGCCTTCCTGAACCTGGCGCAGGCCGTGGTGACCGTCACCAACAGGCGCAACAAGGAAATGCCCAAGACACGCATCGTGCAAGTGCACAACGACTAGCCGCCGGCCGCCCGATTCGTTCCGGCGGCTTTTTTGTTGCGTGCGTTCCTCACCTTCTCGCGCAGGCCGCCCACGTGCCTTGTGGCAATGTCGCGCATATGGAGAATCTGGTGGCGGTAGACCATGCAGGCCGTGAAGAAGTAGGCCACGGTCTGAATCCACAGGGCGGTGCACTCCGGGCGGATGTCGGCGAGCGTCGCCCCCATGCTGTTGACGCGCAGGAACCCCCTGATGCCGAACGTGGAGGGAAAGAGGCAGGCCACGCCCTGCCACACACCCGGGATGTTGGACTGCGGCCACGAGATGCCCGACATGAAGAGCAGGGGCACCGATGTAAACACGACCAGCAGCAGCACGTTCTCGCGATAGCGCACCATGCACGAGAGGGTCATGCCGAAGAAGATGGCCGCCAGCAGGAAGGGCAGCATCAGCCCCGCCAGTGCTCCGGCCGTCGACAGGGTGGTGAAGTGGAAGAAGCGCGGCACGCAGAGCGTGATGTAGGCGGCCATCACGGCATAAATCATCAAGTAGCAGAGCGACTTGCCCAGCACGATGCGGAAGATGCCGTTGTAGTGTCGGCTGAAGGGCACAAGCTCGCGGTATCGGCTGTTTTCCCTCGCCGTGCCGGCGCTCAGGCCGATGCCCAGCAGGAGGGTTTGCTGCAGGATGAGGATGAGCACGCCAGGCAGCAGCGCGTTGCCATAGCCGCCCGTGGCGTTGAAGATGGGCACGGCGTCGCAATCGAGTGGTTGCGTGCCCACCTCCTCGTCGCGTTGTGTCACGCCGCCCGATTGTGCCACTTGAATCTTGCTGTTCATGGCTGTGGCCACGGCCTGCGCCGTCTGGTAGATGGCCTTGTAGGTCAACATGAGGCTCATGTCGCAATACACGCCCACGTGGGCTTGCTCGCCCCGGTTGATTCTCGTGTTGAAGTCGGAGGGGATGTAGAGGATGCCGCGCACGGCCTGCTCCTCCACGAGGCGGCGTGCCTGCCCCAGGTCGGCGCAGATATAGGCCACGCGCGTGTCGGGCGAGGCATCGTATGAGCGCACGAACTGGCGGCTCGCGGGGCTGCCGGATAAGTCGACCACCGCCGTGGGCACCTCCCGCACCACCTCGTTGTTGTAAATCCAGGAGTAGAGCAGGGGATAGCCCAGGGGCACGAGGATGCAGAAAAGAAGCATACCCTCGTCGTGCACGGTGTTGCGCATCTCGCGGACCCAGATGTAGCACATGTCCTTCAGTCCGCTGGCGATTTGTCCGATGATGCTTTGGTTCTTCATTCGCTAGGGGATATAGACGTATTTCAGCATGGCTTTGCGCACGTGCCACAGGGTGAGGACGGGGAGCAGGGCGAAGATGGCGAGCGCGGCAATGTCGCGCCACGCCTCGCCCAGGGGGAACCCGTTGAAGATGGTCGTCTGGTAAATCATGTAGTAGTGGCGCAGGGGGAACAGCTGCGCCATGGCCTCTATCATCGGGTCCATGGCGAACACGGGGAAGGTGGCCCCGCACAGCGAGAAGCTCAACACCGACCACAGCGAGCACATGCTCATCGACATGCGCAGCGACGGCCACAGGCCGAAGGCGAACACGCCGGCTCCCTCGCAGGCCGCCACGGCCAGGAACCCCAGCAGCAGGATGGGGGCCACGCCACCGGGGTGGGGAAAGCCGAGCACATAGAAGATGTAGAACTCGAAGGCGTAGAAGATGGTGAGGAAGACGGCGAACTGGGGTAGCAGCTTGCCCGCCATGGCCACCCAGATGTTGCCGTCAGCCATGGCAAGCCACTCCTTCGACCGCTTGAACTTGAGCTCGGTGCCGATGGAGTAGGGGGGAATGAGGAACATGAAGAGCATGAGCACGCCGGGCACCATGGCCGTGGAGAGATAGATGTTGTAGTTCAGCCACGGGTTCTCGATGGGGTGCAAGTCGAGAGCGATGGGTTGCAGCAGGGTGTTGATTTCCCCGGCCGACTTGCCGAGGGCCGCGAGCTTCTTCGCGCCCGTCTCGGCCGAGCCGAGCATGGCCACGGTCTTCAGATCCTTGAAGAGCAGCGACCCCGCCACCATCGTCACTCCGCTGTAATAGAACGACAACTTCGGCTGCGTGCCCATGGCCAGTCCGGCCGTGGTGCCCTTGGGGATGTAGAGGAAGGCGTAGATGCGGTTGCGCTGGATGGCCCCGCGGGCCTCGTCCACCGTGGCGTAGCGGCCCTCCACGTGCGAGCCCTGGAACGCGTCGAGCCGGCGCACCATGGCACGCGTCGCCGGCGTGTCGTCGTCGTCGACCACGCCCACGGGCATGTTCTCGGGCACGCCCTCGCTCATGATGGAGGTGAAGAAGACCACGGCCAGCAAGGGGAACACCACCATGCAGAAGCCGTAGATGGGCTGGTGGAGCATGATGGCGCACTCGCGGGCGGCTATGTTGACGATTTGCTTGAGCCTCGACATCCTTTCCGTGCTTTTGTCTTTTCCTTCTCAGCTGTTGTCCAGCGGGTCCCTACGGCTTCTCCCGCTTGACCACCAGCGACATGCCGGGGCGCAAGCCCTCCGACTTGCCCACGGGGCGGGCCTTCACCTCAAAGGTCTTCAGGTCGTACTGCCCGGTGGACTTGGTGGCTTTCCACACCGCGTAGGAGCCCTGGTCTTTCACGTAGTACACCTTCATCTCTATCTCCCGGTCCTTGCCACCCTTGCGGAAGGCGGGCACCATGGCCTTGAACGTCTGGCCCATGTTCATGCCTTCGAGTTGGTCCTCGCGCACGTTGAAGGTGCCCCACAGGTCTTTCATCACGGCGATGCTCATGATGGGCGAGCCCAGGCCGACAAGCTCGCCCACGTGGGGATAGATGTCGCTCACCTCGCCCTCGACGGCCGACACCTGCACTGTCTCGCGGAGCAGCGAGCTCACCACGTCGACGGCGCTCCGCGCGGCCTGGGTGTTCTTGGCGGCCAGGCGCCGCTCCTCCTGCCGGGCGCCGCTCAGCGTGAGCTCGTACTGGC
>CAZVWX010000054.1:0-7734 GCA_964631105.1 uncultured Prevotella sp.
GGAATATGTGAAGACGGTGGTGGAGTGCTACCGCGAGGCCATCGCGAGCGTCAGGGCCGGCACGTTCACCGAGGAGAAGAAGGACGGCTGGGACCGGCGGCTGGCCACGGTCTTCAACCGCGGCTTCTGGGACGGCTACTACCAGGGGCGGACGCTGGGCGAGTGGAACCGGCACTATGGCAGCGTGGCCACCGAGCGGAAGGTGCTCGTGGGGCGCGTGACGCGCTTCTACAGCCGCCTGTCGGTGGGCGAGATGGCGGTGCAGGCGAACACGTTCGCCCGCGGCGACAAGCTCCTCTTCACCGGCCCCACCACGGGGGCGCTGTATGTCACGGCCGACGAGATTCACGACGACCACGGGGCTGTGGACACGGCCCGGAAGGGAACGCTCGTGAGCGTGAAGGTGCCGCGGAAGGTGCGCGTGAACGACAAGGTGTTCCGCATCGACACGGCGGCCACCGACGACGGGCGGCAGGAGGAATGATGAGACAACGGGGCCACGCCCCGACAAGAAATAGCAAGAAGAAATGATGGAAAAAACAATTAACGAGGCCCAGGACGAGGTGATAGAGGAGTTCGGCGGCTTCGACGACTGGATGGACAAGTACCAGATGCTCATCGACCTGGGCAACGACCTGGACGTGCTGAACGAGAAATACAAGACGGAGCAGAACCTGATTGACGGCTGCCAGAGCCGCGTGTGGCTGCAATGCGACTACCGGGAGGGGCGGCTGGTGTTCACGGCCGACAGCGACGCGCTCATCGTGAAGGGCATCATCGCCCTGCTCATACACGTGCTCAGCGGCCACACGCCCGCCGAGATTCTCGCAGCCGACCTATACTTCATCGACAAGATTGGCCTGCGCGAGCATCTGTCGCCCACGCGCAGCAACGGCCTGCTGGCCATGGTGAAGCAAATCAAGGCTTACGCCCTGGCCTACAAGGCGAAGGAGGACGAGGGCAAGAGCTGACGCGCCATGAGGAAGCTACGCACGATGGAGATGTACCGCCTCACGGTGGAGCAGTTCAGGGCGGCGGGCAAGCTGCCCCTGGTGGTGGTGCTCGACGATGTCCGCTCGGCCTACAACGTGGGCAGCATGTTCCGCACGGCCGACGCGTTCCGCATGGAGGCGCTCTGGCTGTGCGGCATCACGGCGTGCCCGCCGTCGACGGAGATACACAAGACGGCGCTCGGGGCCGAGGACAGCGTGGCATGGAGGCACTTCGGCCATGCCGGGGAGGCTGTGGACGAGCTGCACCGACGGGGCTACTTCGTCTACAGCATCGAGCAGGTGGAGGGGTCGACGAGGCTGCAAGACCTGCGCCTGCCGCCCCCGGGCCTGACCGCGCCGCCGGCCGGCTACGCCATCGTGCTGGGCAATGAGGTGAAGGGCGTGGCCCAGACGGTGGTGGACCGGAGCGACGCCTGCCTGGAAATACCGCAATGGGGCACGAAGCATTCGCTCAACGTGAGCTCGGCCGCCGCCATCGTGATGTGGGAGTTTGCCCGGCGGGCGGCAGCCCGCCAGGAAAGGGTGTAAAGGCGCAAGCCCCGCCGGCGTGTGGACAGGCCGGCGGGGCTTGGGAAAAGGCTTCCGCGCGGGGCGCGGGCTACAGGTATTCGCCGAAGTCGGTCAGCCGCATGTCGCCCTTGCGCAGGAAGGTGTCGTGCATGGCCAGTGCGGCCCGCATGGACTGCGGCTCGTGGCCGCTGCCGGCCAGCCGGAGATAGTCGCGCAGCAGGGGGCGGTAGTCGGGATGGGCGCAGTGCTCGATGATTTCGCGGGCCCGCCGCAGCGGCCCCTTGCCCCGGAGGTCGGCCACGCCCTGCTCGGTGACGATGACGTCGACATCGTGCTCGGTGCTGTCGACGTGCGAGCACATGGGCACGATGGCCGAGATGCGCCCCTGCTTGGCGGTCGACTGTGTGGTGAAGATGCTGATGTAGCCGTTGCGCTCATAGTCGCAGCTGCCGCCGATGCCGTTCATCAGCCGGCTGCCGCAGATGTGGCTGGAGTTCTCGTTGCCGTAGATGTCGCACTCTATGGCGGTGTTCATGGCGATGACGCCGAGGCGGCGAATCACTTCGGGCGAGTTGCTCACCTCGCTCGGGCGGATGGTGATGTGCCGCCTGAAGAAGTCGATGTTGCCATAGACGCGCTGCAGCGTGTCGTTGGTGACGGTGAGCGACGAGCAGCTGGCGTTGCCGATGCGCCCCTCCTCCATGTATTTCACCACGGCGTCCTGCACCACTTCGGTGTAGACGTCGAAGACGGGCACCTTCGGGTCCTGCCCCAGCGCCTCGAGCACGGCGTTCGACGTGGTGCCCACGCCGCTCTGCAGGGGCAGGAACTGGGGCGGGATGCGCCCGGCCTTGAGGTCGGCCACGAGGAAGTCGGCCACGTTGTGGCCCATCTGCTCGGTCGTGGGGTCGAGCGGCTTGAAGCCCCGGGCCTCCTCGGGGATGTTGCATTCCACCACGCCGACAATCTTGCGCGGGTCTATCTCGACGTACTCCTTGCCGATGCGGTCGCCGACGTGCAGGATGGGGATGGGCTGGCGGAACGGGCATTCGGCCATTTCGTAGACGTCGTGCAGATAGCGCGAGCTGGGGCTGTGGAAGCTGTTGCGCTCGATGATGATGCGCTTGGCCAGGCGCACGATGGTGGGCACGATGCCCCCGGCGCTGGTGAGGAACGCCCGGCAGGTGGCCTCGCCCTCGTCGAGGTCGCTCACCTCGATGATGGCCCAGTCGATGGCCCCGTAGAATCCGCGCCGCAGCCGCTCGGCCATGTGGCCCAGGTGCATGTCCTCATAGTCCACCTCGCCCGCGTTGGTGTGGTCGCGGAAGTCCTTGTTGGTGGAGAAGGGTGCGCGGAACTTGATGGCGTGGGCGGCGGCCATGTCGCCCTCGATGCTCTGCGAGGTGGACGCGCCGGTGAGGATGCCCACCTGGAAGGGGCGGCCGGCCTCGTGCTCGGCGCGTGCCCGCTTGGAGAGTTCGCGGAAGACCGCCTTGGCCACGCCGTTGGGGGTGAATCCGCTGAGTGCGATGTTGTCTTGGTCGCTGATCATGGCCGCGCCTTCGGCGGCCGTTATTCTTGTGTAAGGCATGGATGCTTCGTCTCTTATATAATCATCTGCAAAGGTAATGCATTTTATTCACAATCCGGCACGAACCGCTCATAATTTTGCATATGGCGGTTGGATGGGTGAACAATCTTGCATGAATATGCAAAAAGCCCCTGGCGGGCTCATTCGAGCAGCCGCCGGCTGAGGTATCTCACGGGATACCACACGGCCAGCCAGCCCACGAGGATGACGGTGAGGAAGATGAAGAGGACGTCGGTGTAGTGGACGCTGACGGGATAGGCGTCGACGATGAAGGAGCCGGCCGATTCGCCCAGGGCCACCAGCCCGAACTGCTGCTGCATCCAGCAGAGCAGCAGGCCCAGCAGGATGCCCGCCACGGCGCCGATGACGGCGATGAGGCGGCCCTCGAAGAGGAAGATGCGCGTGATTTGCTTGTCGCTGGCGCCGAGGTTGCGCAGCGTGGCCACGTCGTCGCGCTTGTCGATGATGAGCATGGAGAGCGACCCGATGATGTTGAAGCAGGCCACGACAAGGATGAACGTGAGGAAGATGTAGGCCATGAACTTTTCTATCTGCATGATCTTGAAGGTGTCCTCCTGCTGCTCGAAGCGGTCGAGCACGCGGTATTTTGCCCCGCCGATGTGCTGCATGCGGGCCTTCACGGCGTCGAGGTCGCTGCCAGCCTTGAGCCGGATTTCGAGCGAGGAGAGCCGGCCCTGCTGGTCGAACAGGTTGCGGGCGAAACTGATGGAGGTGAGGATGTAGCTCTTGTCGTATTTGGCTTGCTTCACGGCGAAGACCACGCCGGGCGAGATGAGCGAGTCGACGACGAAGCCCGTCGTGGGGTCGGCCTGGTCGAGCTGGCCCTCCTTGCGCGGTGCGTAGATGGGCAGGTAGCCGTCCCAGCGCGCCCCGGTGCCGAGCTCGTTGGCCAGGCGGATGCCCGGGATGCCGTATTGCAGGTTGGCGGCGTGGAGCTCGTAGGTCCCGTCGCCGTAGAGGATGTCGGTGATGTGGGAGAGCTGGTCGAAGTTGTCGTCGACGCCCTTCACGGTCACCATGGCCTGCTTGTCGCGGAAGACGGCCAGGGCGTGGTCTTCCACGCACTCCGTGGCCACGTCCACCTCGGGCAGGCGGCGCATCTGCGTGAGCAGCGGGTCGTCGGCCGGGGCGGTCTTCCCCTTGGCCGGGACAATCTCCAGCTGGGGGGCGAAGTTGGTGAAGAGGGAGGCCACGAGGTCGTGGAAGCCGTTGAAGACGCTCAGCACGATGACCAGGGCCATCGTGGCCACGGCCACGCCCGCCACGCTGATGGCGCTGATGACGTTGATGGCGTGGGTGCTCTTCTTCGAGAACAGGTAGCGCCGGGCGACGAACAGGGGGAAGTTCATTTCTTCAGGAGCTCGTCAATGTGCTCGATGTAGTCGAGCGAGTCGTCGATGAAGAAGCGCAGCTCGGGCACGATGCGCAGCTGCTTGCCCACGCGGGTGCCCAGCTCGTAGCGCAGCGTGCGCTCGTTCCGGCGGATGTTGGCGATGATTTCCTCGCCCCGCTCTGAGGGGAAGATGCTCAGATAGGCCGTGCAGACGCTCAGGTCGGGACTGATTCTGGCGCGTGTGACGCTCACCAGCACGCCGTGGGTCTTCATGGTCTGCTGCTGGAAGATGGTGGCGAGTTCCTTCTGGAGAAGCCGCGCGATGCGGTTTTGTCGGGTTTCTTGCATGGTTTCTTTGATTCTTTTCTTGTTTTCCTGGCGTGGGGGGTCATTCGCCAAGGTCGGTGTGGTTGACGAGGACGTCCTCGTGGAGGAAGACGCGCGCGCTCTCCTTGAACTTGTCGGGGTTCTCGGTGGTGTAGTAGGCGCATTGCCCTCCGCGGGTGATTTGCGCCTCCAGGGCGGCGTGGCGTTGCAGGTAGTCTTGCAGGCTCTTGGCCACATAGTCGCCTTGGGCCACGATGCTCACCCCCGGGCGCACGTATTTCATGATTTTGGGCATCAGCAGGGGATAGTGGGTGCAGCCCAGAATGATGGTGTCGATGTCGGGGTCCTTGCGCATGAGCTCGTCGACGCGTTTCTTCACGAAGTAGTCGGCCCCTGGGCTGTCGGCCTCGTTGTATTCCACCAGCGGCACCCAGAAGGGGCAGGCCACGCCGCTCACCTTGATGGCGGGCCAAAACTTGGCGATTTCGAGGTCGTAGCTGTGGCTGCGCACGGTGCCCTCGGTGGCGAAGAGCCCCACGTGGTTGTTGCGGGTGATGTTGCCGATGGCCTCCACGGTGGGTCTGATGACCCCCAGGACGCGCCGCGTGGGGTCCAGCTCGGGCAGGTCGCGCTGCTGGATGGAGCGCAGGGCCTTGGCCGACGCCGTGTTGCACCCCAGGATGACCAGATGGCACCCCATGCTGAACATCTTGATGACGGCCTGGCGCGTGAAGCGGTAGACCACGTCGAAGGAGCGCGGCCCGTAGGGTGCGCGGGCGTTGTCGCCCAAGTAGAGGTAGTCGTACTGCGGCAGCAGCTGGCGTATGCCGTGCAGGATGGTGAGTCCGCCATAGCCGGAGTCGAACACGCCGATGGGGCCGGGTTGTGAGGGCAGCGTCATCGGGTGAGCAGTTTGAGTTCGTCGGTAACGTCCTCTCCCAGCGAGGGGCTCACATAGGGCACGGCGTTGCCATCGGTGTTGAGGATGAAGGCGAACCCCTTCTGCGCTCCCAGCCTCGCCACGGCGGCGGCAATCTTGGCGTGCAGCGGCCGCATGGCCTCGGCCTCGGCCTGTGCCAGCAGCTTCCTCGACTGCTCCTTGAAGGCCACGTTCTTGGCCAGCAGGTCGCGCAGCTCCTGCTGGCGCTTCTCCAGGATGGAGGGGGCGAAGTCTTTCTGCCCGTCGAGGAATTCCTCATACTTGGTGTTGAACTCGGCCTCGGCTCGCTTGGCCTCGTCCTCGTACTGCTGCCGGAGGCTGGCCACGTTGTGCTCGGCCAGCGTGTAGGCGGGCATGGCGTGGAACACGGAGTCGTAGCTGAAATAGCCGAACCGCGCCTCCTGGGCCATGGCCTGGACCGACAGCACCATGGCCGCAAGCAGGAAAAAGAGTTTCTTCATACGCGTTGTCATGAAACGAAACCGGTGCACCGCCCGCCGCCGAGCGGCAGGGACGCACCTAGGCTTGTGTGTGGAGGGATGGCCACGGCCATCCCCCCGGATGAGTTTACTTCAGCTTCGACTGCACGTCGGCGGTGACGTCCTTGACATTGTCGCCGGCATAGACGGCGGCGCCCTCCTCGAAGATATAGGTGTAGCCGCCGGCCTTGCCCACGGCGTTGATGGCCGTGCGCACCTTCTCCACGATGGGCTGCATGAGCTCGGTGCTCTTCTGCTGCAGCTCCTTCTGGCCGTCCTGGTAGGCCTGCTGAATCTTCTGCTGGAGCGTCTGGAGCTCGGTTTCCTTCTGCTCCTTGGTCGTGGCGTTCATCGTCGACTGTGCCTTCTGGTATTCATCGGCCTTGCGCGTGAACTCGTCCTGCATGGACTTGAGCTCGTTCTCCTTCGTCTTCTGCAGGGCCTCCAGCTCGCCGTTGGCCTTGCTCACCTCGGGCATGGACTGCATGATGGTTTGCGTGTTCACCTTTCCGAACTTCTGTGCGAAGAGTGCCGTTGGTGCCAGGAGCATCAACATCAATAAAAGCTTTTTCATGTTGTTATGGTTTGATATGTTATTGTCTTGGGTTCCGGTTTGTGAGAACAGTTTGCAAATATACGACTAATTATTCGAATAACCTAATTTCTGCAGCACTTCGTTGCTGATGTCTATCTTCGGCGAGCCGAAGATGATGCCCGCGTCAGAGGCCCTGTCGACCACGAGGCTGTAGCCCCTGAGCTCGGAGATGTCCTTCACGGCGTTGTAGATTTCCTCCTGGATGGGGGTCATGAGGGCCTCGCGCTTCTTGAAGAGCTCGCCCTCGGGCCCGAAGTACTTGCGCTTCAAGTCGCTGGCATCCTTCTCCTTCTTCATGATTTCCTCCTGCTTGGCCTTCTTCTGCTCTTCGGAGAGGAAGACGACCTCGTTCTGGTAGTTCTTGTACATCGTGGAGGCTTCCGTGTTGAGGGCCTCCACCTCGGCCTGCCACTTCTTGCTCACCTGGTTGAGCTGCTCGTTGGCCCGCTCGTAGGCCGGAATGTTCTTCAGAATGTATTCCATGTCGACGAGCGCGAACTTCTGAGCCTGCGCTCCCAGGGGCGTCATGGCCAGCCACAGGCCCACGGCCATGACCTTGGCCAGGCGTGCTGCGGTGTTTCGCTTCATGTGTTTCATATCTTTCAGTCCTTACTTCTTGGTCTTTTCCATTGCGTTGTGTCAGTGCGGCGGCTAGAACTCCTGTCCCAGGATGAAGTGGAACTGGCCGCCGCCCTTCTGGTAGTTGCTGCCGTTCCACACCTTGTCGAAGCCGTAGGCCCAGTCGATGCCCATGAGGCCGACCATCGGGAGGAAGATGCGCACGCCGAATCCCGCCGACCGCTTCATGTTGAACGGGTTGAAGTCCTTGGTCTCATACCAGGCGTTGCCGCCCTCGACGAAGGTGAGGCCGTAGATGGTGGTGTTGCCCAGCAGGAAGGGATAGCGCAGCTCGAGCGTGAACCGG
>CAZVWX010000055.1:0-7675 GCA_964631105.1 uncultured Prevotella sp.
TGGAGGCCTTCGCATTGCCCATCACTGTCAGAACGAGCAACGCAGAGACCCACGCTGATATGTATACACTAACCCTAATTTCCCCACATTATTATATATAGGTAAACTAGGGTATGCAAAATACATACCCATGAGCATCTATCGTTGCAATGTTCCTTGACAGTGATGAAAGTTTGCGAAGTTTCCAAGTGTCAAGAACAAGCGTTTGATAAACGCTATTTCCATTAATGTCTGTTTGCCGCTTTGGCTCGCCGTCGCCAGTTTGCCATGTCCCACCCTCAGCGGTCTCTGCTTTTACAAGTATGGCCTCTTTGGGCGATTTACGCGGCTCACGATTGCAAAGTTAGCAAAAATTATCTTATAAACAAGAAAAAAAGAAAATATTTTTTGCAGTCATTAAACTTTTAACAATTAATTTACACCCTGTTCATACCACAATGAGATTGCCAAAATAACAGATAGACCAAATAATAATGCGGAAAAGGTATAAATTAATCAGTTTAAGCATAAATTTTGGCTTTCATACATTTTCAGCTTAATCAGCTACGTAAAGGCAACTGTTTTGTGAAAGTCAACGTTATCGTCCATGAGTTTATGACTGAAGTTTATGACTGAAGATGGATCAAATCACAAAATGTGCTTTCAAAAAGTCCTTATGAAATTAGTCTACCGTGTAGACCAAATTAAAAAAGTTTAGCCTTGTAGATCTTTTCCGGCTGAATGGTTAAAATCATGTTTGCGTGTTCGCAAATGTCATAGCATTGCAAAAAGTGGGGAAATGAGGTGTGTTCGCCATTGCAATGGCGGTGCCGTGATGTTCGCAAATTGTTCGCAAAAAGAAAATCAGCGGCTTAGAAATGTTTCTAAGTCGCTGATTATCAATGTGGACCAGCCAGGGCTTGAACCTGGGACCTCCAGATTATGAGTCTGTTGCTCTAACCAACTGAGCTACAAGTCCGATAAAGGGGCAATGGTGTGCGCCCAAAACGCATCCACCCGACTCCATGAAGGAAAAACATCAAGGAGAGAGCCCGCGAAAAGCCCGATGCATTCTGCGAAGAGGACGGTGACCAGCCTGCCGAGAGGGCGGGTGCCACCCTCCAAAGCGGACATCGCCGCCCTGCTGAGAGGCCGGGAAAGGGTGTTTCGCGTGCAAAGATACTCTTTTTCCTCCAAACAACCAAATCTAATCTTCATTTTTTCTTTTGTCTTTCCATCCATTTTTTGTAATTTTGTCGGCGTAAACCATAAAAATTAAAAGCCTTCTCAATATGAACACGATTCAGTCGGCACTGTCCGCATTGCTTCTTTCCTGCCTCTGCGTCCCCCTGCGAGGACAATCGGCTTCGTCGCAGTTCTCCAATGTGGCCCAGCAGCTCCACGCCACCCCCCTGCTCTTCGACCTGTCGAAACCCGGGCTCACGTCATCCATCCGCTGGGGCCTCGACGTGTCGTGGGACTACGAGCAGAATGTCAGGCGCGGCACGGCGTTCATCGGGCAAGACCACCTCACCCTGGGGCGCGCGTCGTTCCAGCCCAACGACGTCGTGGTGGCGGGCGGCACGCTGAGCGACCGGCAGCTGGAGGCCCTCCGCTCCCGCATGACCCACCTGCGCCTGATGGGGAACAAGTTCGACGTGATACTGAACTGCGACCAGGAGGCCTTGGACGTGGACAACTACTCGCCCAACTACCGCGCCAACACCAGCCGGTGGGCTGCGCTCATCGACGCCACGACGCGGCAGCTCCAGACGTGGGGCTACAATGTGATTGGCGTGGCCCCGCTCAACGAGCCCGACTATGGCACGGGGCTGTCGTGGGGATGGAAGGAGGGCAACGAGGCCGACTTCAAGGACATCATCCAGCTGCTGAAGACAGACTACAGCTCCACCTTCGCTGGCATCGGCTTTGTGGGTGGAAACACGCTCAACTGCGACAACGCGCTGCATTGGTACAACTATCTCTCCTCCGACCTCAACTACGGCACGACCCACCAGCTGGCCGGCTCGTTCGACAGCTATGCCGACTTCTTCAACCGTGTGGCCAGCGACGGCAAGACGGGTTTCGGCGACGAGCTCCACAATGTGAACGATGCCATCGTGGGCCAGCAGTACGGCATGACGATGGGCATCTGGTGGTCGTTCGACGGCATTGCCCGCGGCCAGCTCTGCCGGGCCACGTCGAGCGAGAACCCCGGCGAGCGGCTGGGCTACGCCGAGGACCGCAGCTCGTGGACCGCGGGAGCCGTCTACCGGAACAAGGTGGACGGCGTGGTGGAAGGCTTCGTCGGCTCGTCGGAGCGGCAGGCCACCGACCACAGCTACGAGTTCGTCTCGCTCGACCGTGACGTCTACTTCGACGGGCGCGGCCCGCTGCGCCAGTTTGTCGTTGACATGCCCGGCGGCACCGGCTACCAGACGGGCCAGACCAACGCCGAGCGGCTTGTCGGCATACAGTATGGCGAGGACGTGCCCCGCCGCGAGATTGCCGCGGGCGAATACATCGTGATGAACCGCCTGTCGAGGCGCGTGCTGCAACCCACGGGCCTCTACCAGGGCAACGGCAACAGCGTGTCGGTGGGCTCGCGCACCAGCGGCGCCGCGGCCCAGCAGTGGACCATCGCCCCCGTGAGCGAGCGCGTGGGCGGCGACTTCAGCTACTACACCATCAAGCAGGGCGACCTGCTGCTCGACAATCAGAACTGGAGCCTGTCGCCCGGCACGGCCACCATCATCTACCAGGGCGACGGCGGCAATGTGGAGCAATGGTATCTGAGATACGCCGGCGACGGCTACTACAACATCGTGAACCGGCACAGCGGCCTGTGCCTCGCCGCCTCGGGCAGCAGCGACGGCTCGGCCGTGGTGCAGCGCACGCCCGCCGCCGAGCCCGCCATGCAGTGGCGCATCATGCCCGTCGACAACGCCTGCGAGACCACGGCCCCGCTGCCGCCCGACGCACTCAAGGCCGAGGGAGCCTCCCACAGCATCCGCCTCTCCTGGACACCGAGCACGTCGGCCGACGCCATCGGCTACAACGTGCTCCGCACGCCTGCCGACACCACCGACTGGAACACCATCGCGCGGGGCGTGGCCGACACCACCTTCGTTGACAATTCGGTCGTGGAGGGTACACCTTATATATATAAGGTGAGAACCCTCGACCGGGGCGACAACCTCTCGCGCCGGGCCACCGACGGCGCCGAGGCCTCGACGCTGGCGGGCGACGCCCTCATAGCGCGGTGGACGCTGGACGGCACGCTGGCCGACACCACCGAGAACCGCCTCGACGCCAGCCTCCGCGGCACCGCCACCTATGGCGAGGGGCGCACCAGCGCCTCACGCGCCCTGCAGCTCGACGGCACCAGCAACTTCGTGCAGCTGCCCTACACCATCGGCTCCCTCGACGCCATGACCTTCACGGCCTGGGTGAGGCTGGGCTCGGCCAAGTCGTGGCAGCGCATCTTCGACTTCGGCAACGGCACCACCCAGTATCTTTTCCTCACGCCCCGCAACGCGGCACAGCAGATGCGACTGGCCCTGAAGAACGGCGGCGACGAGCAGTTTGTTGACGCCGAGGGACTGCCCACGGGCCGCTGGGTGCACGTGGCCGTGACCCTGGGCAATGGCCAGGCCGCCATCTGGACCGACGGGACGAAGGTGGCCGAGCGCAGCGTCGACATCAAGCCCAGCGACATCAGCCCCGTGCTGAACTATCTCGGGCGGAGCCAGTTCGACGCCGACCCGCTGCTCACGGCGTCGCTGCAAGACGTGCGCGTCTACAACCACGTGCTCGCCGACGCCGACATCGTCCGCTTGGCCGCCGGCGTGCCCACCGCCATCAGCGCCCCTGCCCGCACCGTTCCCGTCAGCGTGGAGGCCCGCTATGGCGCCGACGGCCAAGCCGTCGCCCCGGCAGCCAGGGGACTGGTGATAGAAAAGCTTTCCGACGGCACGGCCAAGAAGACGTTCAAGAAGTAAAGCCTTCCCCTCTGTCCGGCCCGGCTCTGCCTGATTCTCATTTGCACCCACCCCTGTCTGCGGTAGTTTCATTCCCCCGGCAGGGGTGGCGGCAGTCCACACACACACTCTGCATCCCATCCCCGTCGCGGCACATGCCCACTGCACCCCCCTGCCTTTCGCAGCGGGTGTCCACTGCAGGGGCTCGTCCGCCGTGTGCGTGAGATTCTTGTCTGCCTTTCACAGCGCATTCCCCCTGCCTTTCGTAGCAGGTGTCCACTGCAGGGGCCGCGCCTTGTGCCGGCCCGCACGCCCTGAAAGGGCGTTCGAACGCCCGATGACGCGACGAATGTCCGATGCATGTCACCGAATGTTCCGGGCGAATCCGTTGTTACCTGTATCATCCGTCGGTGCAACGTTGAATCTTTCGAAACGCCGTTCCGGCGTTGCGGGCCGGCACAAGGCGCGGCCCCTGCCGTGGGGATCATCCGCCTTGTGCGTTGCGCCCCTCCGCCTCGTCCGTTGCGCCCCATCCGCCTTGTGCGTTGCATCCCATCTGCATCATCCATGGGACTCATCCGCCCGGGGCTATTCCCCCCGCCTTTCGCAGCGGGTGTCCACTGCAGGGGCCGTGCCTTGTGCCGGCCCGCACGCCCTGAAAGGGCGTTCGAACGCCCGATGACGCGACGAATGTCCGATGCATGTCACCGAATGTTCCGGGCGAATCCGTTGTTACCTGTATCATCCGTCGGTGCAACGTTGAATCTTTCGAAACGCCGTTCCGGCGTTGCGGGCCGGCACAAGGCACGGCCCCTGCCGTGGGGACCATCCGCCTTGTGCGTTGCGCCCCTCCGCATCAACCATGCGCCCCATCCGCCCGGGGCTATTCCCACTCATGTCGCGGCGGACACCCTCCGGGGCTATTCCCACCCGTGCCGCGGGGCACCCGCTTGCATGGAAGCCCGGCGGGGGAGGGGAAAAAGGGCGCCCAGCCGCGCCGCGCACAACATTTCAATGAATTTATTTTGTCTTGTCGCCTTTTTCCCTTATCTTTGCAGTTAATAAAAACATTGTGCCCATGCAAACGAGATGCCATCTTTCGGTTCTTATCCACGAACAAGCCAAGAAGTACGGCGACCGCGCGGCCCTGACCTTCCGCAACTTTGGCAGCCTGAAGTGGAAGACCGTCACGTGGACCCAGTTCTCCCTGCGCGTGAAACAGGTGAGCAACGCCCTGCTCAACCTCGGGGCCAAGCCCCAGGAGAACATTGCCGTGTTCTCGCAGAACTGCATCCAGTATCTTTATACCGACTTCGGGGCCTACGGCGTGCGCGTGGCCTCCATCCCCTTCTACGCCACGAGCAGCGAGAAGCAAATCCAGTTCATGATCAACGACGGGCGGGTGCGCTTCCTCTTCGTGGGCGAGCAGGAGCAGTACGACAAGGCCCACCGCATCTTCGCCCTGTGCCCCACGCTCGAGCGCATCATCATCTTCGACCCCTCCGTGCGCATCAGCACCCACGACCCCAACGCGCTCTACTTTGAGGACTTCCTCAAGCTGGGCGAGAACCTGCCGCGCCAGACCGAGGTGGAGCAGCTGTGGCGGGAGGCCTCGCCGGACGACATCTGCAACGTGATCTACACCAGCGGCACCACCGGCGACAGCAAGGGTGTGGTGCTGACCTACGGGCAGTATCACGCCGCGCTGGTGGCCAACGCCAACTGCGTGCCCGTGGGCGAGAAGGACCGCGTGATCAACTTCCTGCCCTTCACCCACATCTTCGAGCGCGGGTGGGCCTATCTGTCGCTCTCGGTGGGGGCGCGCCTCATCGTGAACACCTATCCCCGCGAAATCCAGGACAGCATGCGGCAGACGCACCCCACGTGCATGAGCTCCGTGCCCCGCTTCTGGGAGAAGGTGTATGTGGCGGTGAAGAGCAAGATCGACTCGGCCGGCACCGCCCAGCAGCGCCTTTTCAGACACGCGCTCCGCGTGGGCCACAAGCGCAACATCGACTACCTGAGCCGCGGGCGGCGCGTGCCGCTGGCCCTGGAGCTGGAGTACCGGCTGGTGAACAGGTCCATCCTCAGCCTCGTGCGCAAGCAGCTTGGCCTGGAGGAGGCCCACATCTTCCCCACGGCGGGGGCCTATGTGTCGCCCGAGGTGGAAGAGTTCATCCACTCCATCGGCATCAACATGATAGTGGGCTACGGCCTCACCGAGAGCCTGGCCACGGTGTCGTGCGACCACGTGGGCGAGCCCTACACCATCGGGTCGGTGGGCCGCCCGCTGGCGGGCGTCGAGGTGAAGATAGGCGACAACAGCGAGATACTGCTCAAGGGCCCCACCATCACCCGCGGCTACTACAAGCGCGAGGACATCAACGCCCAGGCCTTCGACCGCGAGGGATACTTCCACACCGGCGACGCGGGCTATCTGAAGGGCGGCGAGCTCTTCCTCACCGAGCGCATCAAGGACCTCTTCAAGACCTCCAACGGCAAGTACATCGCCCCGCAGCAGGTGGAGGCCATGCTGCTGGTGGACAAGTATGTGGACCAGGTGGCCGTCATCGCCGACCAGCGCAAGTTTGTCTCGGCCCTGGTGGTGCCCGAGTTCCGGCTGGTGGAGGAGTGGGCCCGCGAGCACGGCGTCGCCTTCGCGAGCCGCGAGGACCTCTGCGCCAACCGCCAGGTGCACGACATGATGATGGACCGCGTGGCGACGCTCCAGCAGTCGCTGGCCCACTACGAGCAAATCAAGCGCATCACGCTGCTGCCCCACCACTTCTCGATGGAGTCGGGCGAGCTCACCAACACGCTCAAGCTCAAGCGCACGGTCATCAGCAAGAACTACAAGGAGCTAATAGACAAAATGTATGAGGACTGACCCCTCGGAAAACCTTACGCCAGAAGCATGATTACAGCCGACCAACTGAAGGATGTCATGGGGCGCGCCGACGCGCTCCACAAGTACTTGAACATCGACCAGAAGAAGATGGAATACGAGGAGGAGCAGCTCCGCACCCAGGCCCCCGACTTCTGGGACGACCCCAAGCGGGCCGAGGCCCAGATGAAGAAGGTGAAAGGCCTGGAGAAGTGGCTCAAGGGCTACGAGGAGGTGCGCCGCCTGGCCGACGAGCTGCAGCTGGCCTTCGACTTCCACAAGGACGACATGGTGACCGAGGAGGAGGTGGACGCCGACTACCAGAAGGCGCTGAAGGCCATCGAGGACCTGGAGCTGCGGAACATGCTCCGGCAGGAGGAGGACTCGCTGGACGCCGTGCTGAAAATCAACTCCGGCGCCGGCGGCACCGAGAGCCAGGACTGGGCGGCCATGCTCATGCGCATGTACCAGCGCTGGGCCGAGGCCCACGGCTACACCGTGAAGGTGACCGACATGCAGGAGGGCGACGAGGCGGGCATCAAGAGCGTCACGATGACCATCGAGGGCGGCGAGTACGCCTATGGCTACCTGAAGAGCGAGAACGGCGTGCACCGGCTGGTGCGCGTCTCGCCCTACAACGCCCAGGGCAAGCGCATGACGAGCTTCGCCTCGGTGTTTGTCACCCCGCTCGTCGACGACACCATCGAGGTCTACGTCGACCCCGCGCGCGTGTCGTGGGACACCTTCCGGTCGAGCGGCGCCGGTGGGCAGAACGTGAACAAGGTGGAGTCGGGCGTGCGCCTGCGCTACCAGTATGAGGACCCCGACACGG